>PUKR01000096.1 GCA_003552365.1 Syntrophomonadaceae bacterium | reverse complement strand
TATGAAGGAATCGAGCTTGATTCAAATGAAGCAGTGGGCTTGATTACTTACATTCGAACCGATGCTACCAGAATATCTAACCAGGCCCAGGAAGAAGCCAGGGAAATGATATCTGAAAAGTTCGGTGCAGATTATGTACCGGAAAAATCGCCTGAATATAAATCACGTCGGGGTGCCCAGGAAGCCCACGAAGCGATCAGGCCTACTTCTGTGCTGCGAGAACCTGCAACGATAAAAAAATACCTCGGCCGGGATCAGTACCGCCTTTATCAACTAATCTGGAACCGGATGGTGGCAAGCCAAATGAACCCGGCACAATATGATAAAGTGAGGGTTCATGTTAATGCCGGTGATTATACTTTTAAAGCAACCGGTTCTACGTTGCGGTTTCCGGGATTTTTAGTTATTTACCAGGTGGATGACGGTGAGGAAGAAACAGTGCTGCCCGACATAGAGGAGGGGCAGGAACTTGAACTTCTTGATTTACAGTCGAACCAGCATTTTACCAAACCTCCCCCGCGCTATAATGAAGCCTCTTTAATCAAGACTCTTGAAGAAAAAGGGATCGGCAGGCCGAGCACCTACAGCCCGATTATCGAGACGATTCAAAGTAGAGGTTACGTAAATAAAGAAAACAAGGCTTTTATGCCGACGGAAATTGGCTTTGTTGTCGTTGAGCTAATGGTTCAATACTTTCCGGAAATAATTGATATCGATTTTACCGCCAGGTTGGAACAGCAGCTTGATGATATCGAAGAAGGTAAGCAAGAACGATTAAAAGTTTTACATGATTTTTATTACGGTTACTTTAAAGACAGGCTTGCCGAAGCGGATGAAAAAATAGAAAAGGTAGAAATTACACCGGAGGTTAGCGATGAGAACTGCCCCAGGTGCGGCGAACAGCTGATTTATAAGCACGGCAGATTTGGACAGTTTTTAGCCTGTCCCAGTTATCCCGAGTGTAAATACACCAAAAAAGTTGTTAGAGAAACCGGGGTAGCCTGTCCGGTTGATGGGGGTATGATTGTCGAACGGAGGACTAAAAAAGGGCGTTTGTTTTATGGTTGCAACAATTATCCCAACTGCGAATTTTCGCTTTGGAATAAACCGCTGCCGGAAAAGTGTCCGGAATGTGGCTCCGTTTTAAGCGAATACCGTAAAAGTAAAGAAACACTGGCTCGCTGTTCAAGCAAAGACTGTTCTTATGAAAAAGAGTTGAGCAGAGAAGAAGTTGCTGTAGAAAATTAACCGGGTATACGTTTAAATAGGTGGAATTTTTTTAAAAACATTGCTATTTGCTTGCAACCGGGTTGTAGTTATGTTAGGATAATATAGGTGTTGCGGAATGGACTACAAATATTGGCTGGAAAGGTTTTTAAACAACCTTGATGTGGGGAAAAACGCTTCACCTTTAACCCTGCAGGCTTACAGGTCTGATATTTTGCAGTTTTTAAGCCTGGAAGAGACGACACTCGGCGGGGAACAGGCGCTAGATCACCTTACTTTGAGGAGATACCTGGCCTGGCTGAAAAAGAATAACTTTTCCCGCCGCTCAATAGCGCGCAAATTATCTGCGACGCGTTCTTTTTTGTTTTTTTTAAAAAAAGAAGGCCAGATTAAAGATGGAAGATGGGCTACAGTATCCAGTCCTAAAATGGAAAAAAATCTGCCCCGGTTTCTTTACCAGCATGAAGTAAGTGCTTTGCTGGAAGCTCCGGATAGCAGAACAAACTTAGGTTTTAGGGATAGGGCAATTTTGGAATTGATATACTCTTCCGGGATGCGGGTGAGCGAACTGGTTAGCCTTAAGCTTCAAGCGCTGCAGCTGGGCGAAAGGTTGGCCAGGCTGTCCGGTAAAGGAAAAAAAGAACGGATAGTTCCCGTAGGCAGGGTTGCAGCTGAATTACTGGAAGAATACTTGCAGAAAGTTCGACCGGCCCTGGCAGGAAAAAATAAAGATGGGCATAGCTGGAATGAAGTTTTTTTGAATAAATGGGGAAATCCACTAGGTGACCGGGGTATTCGCTATATCTTCCGGAAGTACATCAGGCAGGTCTCTCATAAAGAGGATATTAGCCCTCACTCACTGCGCCACTCTTTTGCCACCCATTTACTGGAAGGTGGCGCCGATTTAAGGGTGGTCCAGGAATTACTGGGGCATGCCAGCATTTCGAATACCCAGATTTATACACATGTAACCAGGGAAAGGTTAAGCGAAGTTTATCATGCCGCATTTCCCCGAAAATAAGCAGGAAAGAGAAAAATTTATGTTTGATGCAACAACTATTATAGCTGTAAAAGTAGGTGACAGGGTAGCCATTGCCGGGGACGGACAGGTTACCTTTGGCAATAACACGATTATCAAGCACAGCGCAAAGAAAGTGCGTCGCCTTTATGAGGGGAAGGTCCTGGTTGGTTTTGCCGGTGCAGTCGCGGATTCGCTTACCCTCTGTGAAAAGTTTGAGGGTAAATTGGAAAGTTACCAGGGCAATCTGCAGCGAGCGGCAGTAGAGCTGGCCAAAGAGTGGCGGACAGACCGGGTTTTGCGACGGCTGGAAGCGCTCCTGGTAGTCGCCAGCAGCGAGGCTTTGCTTCTTATTTCCGGCACCGGGGAAGTAATTGAGCCGGATGATGGTATAGCTGCAATTGGGTCGGGGGCGCCCTACGCTCAAGCCGCCGCTAAAGCAATGGTTCGCAATGCGGAACTCCCACCCGGAAAAATAGCCGGAGAAGCACTTAAAATTGCTTCTGAAATCTGTGTATACACTAATGAAGCCATAATTGTTGAAGAATTGTAGAAAGGTTTGATTGATAAGCATGGCCAGGGAAGAGCTTACACCCAGAGAAATTGTCAGCGAACTTGATAAATTTATTATCGGGCAAGATGAAGCTAAACGATGCGTAGCCGTAGCCCTCAGAAACCGCTATCGAAGACAGCAGTTGACTGACAACCTGCAAGAAGAAATAATGCCAAAGAATATTATTATGATTGGACCTACAGGGGTGGGCAAAACCGAATTGGCCAGACGCCTGGCAAGGATGGTTAACGCTCCGTTTGTAAAAGTGGAAGCTACTAAATTTACCGAGGTAGGCTATATCGGCCGTGATGTGGAATCGATGATTCGCGACCTGGTGGAGACTTCGGTAAGAATAGTTCAGGGTGAAAGACTCCAGGAAGTGCAGGACAAAGCAGCGCAAAATGCTAATGCGAGACTGGTGGAGCTAATAGCGCCCTTGCCAAAGAAAAAGCGGAGTTCAACTAATCCACTGGGCTTTCTTTTTCAGTCTGCTCCGACCCAGGAAGAAAGCCCTGCCGAAGATGAAAGTTTTTCTGAGAGGATGCAGCGTGCCCGGGAAGAACAACGAAAGGTAAAAGAACGACTTTTGAAAGGCGAACTGGAAGAACAAATGGTAGAAGTGGAAGTAGAAGAACGTAAGCCTCCGATAGGCGAGCTTTTCGGTGGCCAGGGCATGGAAGAAATGGGGATAAACCTGCAGGATGTTTTGGGGAATATTATGCCTCCTAAAAAGAAAAAACGCCGGGTTCCGGTAAAAGAGGCAAGAAAAATAATAGAACAAGAAGAGGCACAACGACTCATAGATATGGATGCAGTGACAAGCGAGGCGCTTAAAAGAGCAGAACAGTTGGGAATAATATTTCTTGACGAAATTGACAAAATTGCCGGTAAAGATTATCATGGATCCGGACCGGATGTTTCCAGGGAAGGGGTCCAAAGAGACATCTTGCCTATCGTAGAAGGATCAACCGTAGTTACAAAATACGGCTCGGTCAAAACCGACCATATTCTATTTATCGCGGCCGGTGCTTTTCATACTACTAAACCTGCGGATTTGATTCCTGAGCTGCAGGGACGGTTTCCGATCCGGGTTGAACTTAACAGTTTAACCGAAGAAAACTTTAAACAGATCTTAACCGAGCCGAGCAATGCTCTCATTAAACAATACAAGGCGTTATTGGAAACGGAAGGGGTGAAATTGACTTTTACCGAAGATGCGATAGAAGAAATCGCTCGGACAGCCGCTCACTTAAACCAGGAGATGGAAAACATAGGAGCACGGCGGCTGCATACAATAATGGAAAAAGTGCTCGAAGATCTTTCTTTCGATTTACCCGATTACGCTGATGAGCGGGAGCTTTTAGTGGATTGTGAATATGTGCAGGGCAAGTTGCACAAAGTGGTTAAGGATAAAGATTTAAGTAAATACATTTTGTAATAATTTAAATAACGAAAGGTGGGTGAAAGACGTGATTTCTTCTCCGTTGTTAGAGAAAACTCGTCGTATTAACAAAATTCTTCAGAAAGCCACGGGACAGCATGTTGACTTTAAGGATGTTGCCGATGTCCTTAAAAATGTTATTCATGCAAATGTTTACATTGCCGATAAAAACGGGGCAATACTTGGATGGTCCCTGGTCGATGAATTTGAATGTGAATTGATGCTTGAAAACGTTTTAAAGGGAGGTATTTTTCCCGAGGATTACAACGAATTTTTGCTGAAAGACGATGAGGCCAGGGTAAATCTTCGTCAGAAAACTAATGATTGTGTCTTTTTAGATACAGAAAAATGCCTTTTTGCCAATAAAATTACTACTGTGATTCCTATTATTGGCGGTGGGGAGAGACTGGGCAGCTTACTGCTTGCGCGATTTAACGAGTTATTTGATGCAGAAGATTTAATTCTTGCCGAAACCGGGGCAACAGTTGTGGGCATGGAAATCCTAAGAGCCAAATCAGCAGAAATTGAAGAAGAAGCTCGGAACAAAGCTGTTGTACAACTTGCAGTGGCAACTTTGTCTTACTCTGAACTGGAAGCGGTTGAGCATATATTTGAAGAGCTCGGCGGTAATGAAGGGCTGCTGGTTGCCAGTAAGATTGCGGACCAGCTGGGAATTACTCGCTCTGTAATCGTAAATGCCCTTCGTAAGTTTGAAAGTGCCGGGGTTATCGAGTCCAGATCTTTAGGCATGAAAGGAACGTACATCAAGGTATTAAATCCCTTCCTTCTCGATTACCTGGCTAAAAAATCCAAGTCATACTAAGTAATCGTATGTTTGGGTTAATACTTATAGGGTGGCCTTAACCCGGAGTTAGGGCCACTTTTTTATTATTAAAAGTTTAGCTCGTATTTTTTATCTCAATATAAAAAGGATTTCTGCCCTGATTAAGGAAATTATATTTATACACTTTAGGCCATTTATAATACTTAATGCTTATTTTTATTAGTACAGGAGGAAAAAATATGGTTCAAAATAACCAAGATCAACCTTTTGATCAATCAAAATTTAACCGGGATGAGCCTGTTGTCATCAGCGCCCCTGATGATGCGGTAGAAAAAATACCACTGCTTGACCGAATTCGCCAGGCCGCGGAAGGAAATAACACGATTACTTTTGTCGGTTCTGCAGCCGGAGAATCCGGTGATGCTGTAACTTTGACCTGGAGCCAGCTGCACCGTGAAGCCAAAGCCACGGGAGCATCTCTCCAGGCAAAAGGAGTAAAGCCGGGCGATCATATTGCCCTTTTAGGGCCAACCACCCGTGATTTGGTGACAGCAATTCAGGCTGTATGGTTGTGCGGGGCCAGTGTTAGTATGATGCCGATTCCGATGCGCTTTAGTTCTGTAGAAGAGTTTGCCAACCAGACCAGGGCTTTGATGCGCCACGGTGATATAAGCATGCTCCTTATTGATCCCACCCTGGCCGCATACCAGGAACCGCAAGAAGGAGATCCCCCGGTGGTGCTTCTAAGTGATATTACCCCAACCGAAGATGGTCCTTCTGCAGATGACTTGGAAGCAGTCCCTGATGATCCTGAAAGACTGGCTGTATTGCAGTTCACTTCCGGCTCAACCGCAGATCCAAAGGGGGTCATGCTTCCTCACCATGTTTTGAGTGAAAACGTTAATGGAATGCTCAAGGCTGCAGAAATCGAAAAGGATGATATTTTTGTTTCCTGGCTGCCGCTTTACCATGACATGGGCTTAATTGGCTTTTTAACAGTACCTATGGCTGCCGGCTGTTCACTGGTAATTGCTGCTCCCCAGGATTTCCTTGGACGGCCTGCAGATTGGTTGCGCTGGATCAACGAGTACCGGGGAACAGTTACCGCCGGCCCTAATTTTTCCTGGGTGTTGGCGGCCAGGGCCTTAAAGCGCTTGACCGATACCGGGGAAATCCTGGATTTGTCACCTCTTCGCATAGCTTTAAACGGAGCAGAACCGGTAGATCCTAAAGTGGTCGAAAACTTAATTGAGTGCGGAAAACCTCATAATTACAAACCGGAAGCAGTATTTTGCGCTTTCGGTATGGCCGAGCTGTCACTGGGCGGAACTTTTCCTCCCCCGATGCGGGGAATGGTTATAGATACTGTTGATCGCGAAGCCCTGGAAACTGAAAAGGTAGCGCGTAAAACCGAACCTGATGAAAAAAATGCCCGGGTGTTTCCCTTGCTCGGCAACCCCATTCCCGGCCTTGCAATGCGGATCCGCAACGTGGAAACCGGTGAAATAAGGGGGCTGCGAGAAGTGGGGGAGCTGGAAATTAAAGGGACTTCAGTAATGGAAGGTTACTATAAGCGGCCCGATTTAAACGCTACACTTTTCAACGATGGCTGGCTGCGCACCGGGGACCTCGCTTATTTAGCCGAAGGCCCTGGGGGCAATCCGCCCGAACTGGTGATTTGCGGTCGAATGAAAGACGTGATCATTGTAGCCGGGAGAAATATATTTCCCGAAGATATAGAGCGCTCGGTAGGGGCGGTTGACGGTGTCCGGGCCGGTAATGTAATTGCCTTTGGTGTTGAAGGAAGTAAGCGCAAGGAAAGTATTGTGGTGGTTGCCGAAGTGCGTTCAGAAGATCCGACTGCAGTCAGGCAGGCAATTCGTCAGCAGGTGATCGGATTAATCGGTTATCCTCCACGGGATGTGATGCTGGTTCAACCCGGTACTTTGCCCAAGACGAGTTCCGGTAAATTGCAGCGTTCTCTTTGCTGCAAGCAGTACAAGGGAGAAGAACTGGCCACGGTTGACTGTTAATAATTACCTCTTATTAAAGGTGATTGGTTTGTCAAATCGTTTGGAATATGCTAAATTAATGATAAGTTAAGATGTAGTTGCATAAAATCTA
>PUKR01000198.1 GCA_003552365.1 Syntrophomonadaceae bacterium | reverse complement strand
GCAAATAAACCGATATTTTTGGAGTTCTACGCTTCCTGGTGAAGGTCCTGTGTAACGATGGAGCCCGTGGTTATGGCTCTAAAGGAAGAATACAGCGGACAGGCGGAATTTATTGTCGCCGATCTGGATCAACCGGAAAGCGAGAAATTAGCCGAAAAATACGAGGTTTTATATATACCGGCTTTCTATTTTATCGATGGTGAGGGGAATGTTGCCTCGGAAGAGGCGGGGGCCTTGAATTACGAGGATATGGCTGCCCGGATGGAAGTAATTGTCAGCGATACCGATTTAGGTGAAGAGCTAACCGGGCTTGACTACTTCTTTTCTGAAGTCCTGCCCGGCACGGTAGGGCAGAGGTCTCTATTTACCCTGGCCCTGGTTTTTGCCGGGGGAGTTTTGACCAGTATCAGCCCCTGTATCCTTTCCATGGTTCCCTTGTTGGTCAGCTATATCGGGGGGTACAGCGAAGGACCCAAATCAAGGGGTTTTTTCCTTTCTTTTTCCTTCGTAGCCGGCTTAGCCGTTACTTTTGCCGTCCTGGGCTTCATTGCTGCCGGTTTTGGCCGGGTTTTCGGTGAAATCGGACAGTTTTGGTACTACCTGCTTGCCGCGGTGGCAATCATCATGGGCCTGCAGTTAATCGGTGTTTTTTCTTTTGACCTGCCCGGCTTAAAAACTATTCCCTTTAAAAAGGTCGGAATGGGAGGGTCACTAATCATGGGGATGCTTTTTGGCCTGGTTGCATCGCCCTGTGCCACACCGGTGTTAGCTGTAATCATCACTTACGCAGCGGTGCAGGCTGAACCTTTCTATGGCAGTGGACTGCTTTTTATCTACGGTATAGGTCACGGGTTGCCCCTTTTAGCTGCGGGAACCTTTACAGGCATGGCGAAAAGCTTGCCGAAGATTAATAAGTACACTTATTATTTAAGCTATGCCAGCGGCCTGGTTTTAATTGTCCTCGGCTTGATTTTGCTGGCCTGGGTTGGGTGGATGTAGGAAGAAATCGAATACGGTTATTTTTCTATATTTCATTTCCCGAATATGTTATTATAATTCAAACAAGTCATAAACGGATGCTTAAGTGAATTTAATCAGAAAATTACCGGATAGTTAAAATTCTCAGCTGTCCCGGGGAGAGGAGCGGATTAACCCAAAATGGAATTAAACCTGTTAATTGGAGGCGCAGCCGGCCAGGGCATGGAAACTATTATGAACTTGTTGGGGAAGTCCCTGGTCAGGGAAGGTTTTGGGATCATCTATAGCAAGGACTACATGTCGCGGGTGCGTGGGGGACATAATTTTTCCCGCCTGCGCATCGCCCCCGGCACTCCCTGGTCAAACGTGGAAACAGTCGATATCCTGGTGGCTCTAAATGAAGAGACTTATTTTTTGCACCGGGAAAACCTGGCTCCATCAGCGCGGATTATCTATGATCCACAGGATTTTAATTTGCCCGAACAGGAAAGCCGGGGTGTTCCGGTGGAGTTAAAGAGCCTGGCTGAAGAAGCAGGTGGTAAAGTAATGGCCAATACCGTAGCAGTCGGAGCCCTGCTGGTATTAATGGGCCTGGAAACAAATACCGTGGAAAGCCTCCTGGAGGATACTTTCGCGGGCAAAGAAGGGGCGGTTGAAAAAAATATTGCCGCCTTGCAGTCTGGTTATGACGCTGCCGCTTCATACTGCAGTGCCTGTTTTACGCTGCCGCCAAGAAATGAAAGCGGCAAAAAACTTTTCATTGACGGCAACCAGGTTTTAGGCATGAGTGCCCTGGCCAGCGGCTGCCGCTTCTTATCTGCTTACCCGATGACTCCTTCCACCGGGGTGATGAACTACCTGGCTGCAAAAAGTACAGACTATCCACTGGTTGTTGAACAGGCTGAAGATGAAGTCGCGGCTATTAATATGGCCCTGGGGGCGGCTTATACCGGGGTTAGGTCGCTTACCTGCACTTCAGGGGGCGGTTTTTCCCTGATGGTTGAAGGGTTATCCCTGGCGGGGATGACCGAAACACCGCTGGTGATTATCGTTGCCATGCGTCCGGGGCCGGCAACCGGGTTCCCCACCCGCACTGAACAGGGCGATTTGAATTTTGTAATCCACGGCGGACACGGGGAGTTCCCCCGGGCTGTATTAAGCGCAACCTCCCAGGAGGATGCATTTTATCGCTTGAATAAAGCTTTTGCACTGGCCGATCGCTATCAAACCCCGGTCATATTTTTATCGGACCAGAACTTTGCCGATACTCACCGCTCAGTTGAACCTTTCGACTTTTCCCGGCTCAACTATGATCTGGCCCTGGCCGGGGAGGGCGAATTTGAAAAACCTTACAAACGCTACCGTGCTTCCAAAAATGGGGTGTCGCCGCGGATTTTACCCGGAGAACATGCCGGTGAGGTTGTTTTGATTGACAGCGACGAGCATGATGAACAGGGTAATATAACCGAAAGCGCCGAAGTAAGGCGAATGATGGCCGAAAAACGCATGCGCAAGCTACAGGGTCTTGCAGAAGAAATGGATGAACCCGATCTTTACGGCGATCCTCACCCTGAAGTGCTCCTGGTTGGCTGGGGTTCCAACTACGGTGTTTTAAGGGAAGCGGTCGATGCCTTATCTGAAGCAGGGATAAAAACGGCAATGCTGCATTACAGCGATATCTACCCGCTACCTGTCCAACGCTTGCAAGAGCTGCTTGGAGAAGTAAAGAAAAGTTACTGTGTAGAGAACAATGCCACCGGGCAGTTGGCAGGCCTGATTCGCCGGGAAACAGGGTTGCAAATCGGCGGCCTGATTTTAAAATACGACGGACGCCCTTTTCTGCCCCGGGAGATAGTGGAGGAGGTTGAAAATGACTTGTAAAGCTGAAGACTACTTAACCGGTAAAACTGCCTGGTGCCCGGGTTGTGGCAACTTCGCTATTCGGAAAGCGCTCGCCGAAGCGCTCGCCGAGCTTGAGATTCCTTCTCATGAAATAATAATTTTCTCCGGAATCGGGCAGGCGGCGAAAATGCCCCACTATATTAAAACCAATGGTTTTAACGGGTTGCACGGCAGGGCATTGCCTCCGGCAGTCGGTTCACGGGCTGCCAATAAAGAATTAAAAGTTATTGTGGAATCCGGTGATGGGGACAGCTACGGTGAAGGCGGTAATCATTTTATCCACAATATTCGCCGCAATCCCGACATAGCCCACTTTGTTCACAATAACCAGGTTTATGGCCTGACCAAGGGCCAGGCCAGTCCGACCAGCGACCCGGGAATGCAAACCGGGGTCCAGGTCACAGGAGTAAGCATCCCCCCCTTAAACCCGCTTTCTTTAGCCCTGACCATGGGATCCGGGTTTATAGCCCGCTCTTTCAGCGGGGAAAAGGAGCATTTGAAGGAAACCATGAAAGAGGCAATTAACTTTCCCGGTTATGCCCTGGTTGACATATTGCAGCCGTGTGTTTCTTTTAACAAGGTCAACACCTTTGGTTGGTACAAACAAAGAGTTTATTACCCGGAAATTGAAGACCACTATGACTGGAATAATGCGATGGCCCTTACTCGGCAGTGGGGTGACAGGATTCCTTTAGGGATTTTTTATAAGAGTCCGCGCATGACTTTTGAATCGTCACAACTTGTTTTAGAAGGAGAACCACTGGTCAGGCGACCGTTTGATCCATCCCGGATGGCTTCCTTACAGGATGAGTTTTATTAGGGGTGATTGGTAAAATGAATAAAGAAACATACAGGGAAGAAGAAAATTTTAAAGACGGCAGCGACAACTATATTTGCCAAAAATGTTCGGTAAAAGTAGCACCCCGGGATACTACTTTTCACGGTATCAGGCAGGGCTATTCGCCTGCTCACTTTCCCCTTTATCACTTTAAAAAAGTACCCTTGTGTGCGGAGTGCCTGGTGCGCCAGAAAAAAGTGGATGTATTTGAAAAAGTGCTTGCGCTGATAACCCTGGCAATTGTCCTTTATTTTATGGGCATGGGCTTTTTAGTCTTGTTTAACCTGGGGGTTTAAGTTAAAGGGGGATTAGATTGTTTTTCAAGACATTCGGTAATAAAACAGTTAAAGAACTTCGCAGAAAACAGGGGTTAACGGCTAAAGAATTGGCCATGATCGCCGGGGTTGGCAGTTCTATGATCAGGAAAGTAGATTATTATAAAATTAAAAACGTTCCCGAGCCGCTAAAAAGCAAGATTGAGCCGGTTTTAAAAGGCAAAAAGCGTTTTTGATTTAGAGGTAAATTAGCAGGAATAATCAAGGGGGATATCGAAGCTTTATTTACATAAGTTTTAATACTGGGAATTATCAGCATAACCCCGGAAAAATGAGGTGTGATCATGGATTACGAAACAATTATATTGGAAAAAAAAGACCAGGTAGCAAGGCTTACTTTTAATCGCCCCCAGAAATTGAATGCAATCAACAGTATCCTCGCCAGGGAGGTCAAAGAAGCCCTGGAAGATGTAGCTGCGGATGATCATATCCGGGTTTTGGTGATCACCGGGAACCCCAGGATTAGAGAAAAAGAAGGCAGACAGGAAATTAAACACTGTTTTTCGGCAGGATGGGATTTGTCGGAAACTGCCCAGGTGGAACCGATCGTAGAAATAGTTGCTAGTTATGAAAAACCGGTTATTGCGATGATTAACGGTTTTGCCCTGGGTGGAGGGTGTGAGTTAGCCCTGGCCTGTGATTTTATTTTTGCTTCGGATATTTCGGAAATTGGGCTCCCCGAGGTAAACCGCGGAATTTTACCGGGATGGGGCGGTACCCAAAGGCTGCCGCGCCGGATCGGGGTGCCCCTGGCGAAGTGGATGATTTTTACCGGTGAAACAGTAGACGGGAATAAAGCAAATGAAATAGGGCTGGCAGACCAGGTGGTTGTTAAAGAACAGCTGGACCAGGTAGTGAATACTTTTGCCGAAAAACTGGCCCAAAAACCGCCGGTTGGGATTAAAAAAATTAAAGAATCTATAAACCGGGGAGTAGAAACCGACCTGCAGTCCGGTTTGGAAATTGAACAACAGGCACTTGGTGTGCTGCTTCAGACTGAGGATTTCAGAGAAGGGATCGCTGCTTTTGTAGAAAAACGAGAGCCGCAGTGGAAGGGGTGTTGATAACCTGAGTGCCGGGTTCAAGCTTTAATGCCGATTCGAGTATTTAAAAGCTGGGACTCTTTGCGGAAAGGGGATTGTGCTGTTGTTTGAATGGGAATGCCCGCATTGTCACCGAAAGTTTTATAGTTCCTGTCCGGAAAGGGATAAAATCACCATAGAATGCTGTTACTGCAACCGGGAATTAGAAAACCCCTACTCCGATCAGAAGCAGAGTGAAGAAAACCAAAAATGAGAGTAACTCTCGCTGTCAGCTGATGAACTAATGTGTTATAATAAAGCCAGCAAGCTGTAATAGAAGCCTCTTTTTGCAAAAGCGTTTAACGGTGTTTTTAGCCTGGCCGAGACCTGATGCTTGCAAATAGAGGTTGTTTTTTAAAGTTTAATATGGTTGGTCCGCCCGGGTTTAGATCCTTATGAAGTTTTGCCGTTTTACTTGTTGCAGCAACTGCCGGGTGTAACCGGCAATTGCTATAATTAAAACTAAATCAGCTTGACTTTCTGTTAGAAAAAAAAATTCTTTAACATCACGAGGTTTTATAAACAGGGAGGCTAAAAGAGGGTGGCACAGAAAAAAACCCCCATGGGTTTTGACCCCGGATGGTCGACAGGGAAAAAAAAGAAAAAGAGAGGCCATATCGGGACAGTAATTAAGGTTCTTTTTATATTGCTTTTTATTCTGTTTGTTATCGGTGGCGGGGCTACTGCGGCAGTGGTCTACAATTATATCGAGGAAGCCCCGGTAATGGACCCTTCCCGCCTGGCCACGGTGGAGACTTCTTACCTTTATGACAGCAATGGCAATGAAATTGCCGTGCTTCATGAAGAACAGAACCGGATTGCAGTCAGCCTGGATGACATTCCCGAACATGTACAGAAAGCTTTTATCGCAATTGAGGATGAGCGTTTTTACAGGCATTTTGGTTTTGATGTAATTGGCAGTATGCGGGCCGCTTATGCAAACTTTCAGGCCGGCGATATAGTCCAGGGTGGAAGCACCATTACCCAGCAGTTAGCCCAGAATGCATTTTTAACCCCGGAAAAAACCTACCGGCGCAAGGTCCAGGAAATCTGGCTTGCCCTTCAACTGGAGCGCCGCTACAGTAAAGAAGAAGTCCTGGAAATGTACTTAAACCGGATTTATTTTGGAAACAGCGCTTACGGGGTCGAAGCTGCGTCCCAGACCTACTTCGATAAAAGTGTGGATGAGATCAATATTGCCGAAGCGGCCATGCTGGCAGGAGCGGTGCGTTCGCCGAATGATTTTAATCCTTTCAACAACGAGGAAAAGGCAAGGGAGCGCATGAATATAGTGCTTGCCAATATGAAAAAACTTGAATTTATTTCTGAAGAGGAGCACCGGGAAGCTACAGGTAAAGAAATGTCTTATGCAGAACCGCGCGATCCCGATTATCCTTATCCTCATTATGTTGATTACGTGATCCATGACGAGTTAATCAAAATATTAAGCGAAATGCCTTCGATCGGCTCCCGGGAAGAAGCCTATAAGGCTATATACACCGGGGGCCTGCGCATTTATACCAACCTGGAGCCTTCGATTCAAAAGCACGTAGAAGAAGTGTTGGGCCGGGATGAGCTTTATCCGACTACAATTAAGGTGGATATGGCAAAGGTTAAGCAGGCCATTGCGGAACTTCCTCCCGGCCGTGATCTTAGCTGGGAGCAGCTGCAGGAGTTTGTTGATGAAGAAAAGGGAGTTCCCCAACCGCAGGCTGCCATTGTTTTGGCGGATCCCACTACCGGCCAGATTAAAGCTCTTGGCGGAGGACGGGATTATCAGAAAGATGTTGATGAAGGAGTGCGTTTTACCAGCCTGCGGCAGCCCGGATCGGCAATCAAGCCCATTATCACCTATGCCCCGGCAATTGAAGAAGGAGTGCTGGCCGGGGCCGGCTCGACTTTGGATGACTCGCCTTACAGGGGTCCCGGTGGTTGGCAGCCGACCAACTTTGATAACCGCTTTAGAGGAATGGTTTCAGCCAGAAAAGCCCTCTACTATTCCTACAATGTTCCCGCGGTGCGGGCGTTTGAAGATTTAGGCCCGGAACTGGGAGTCGAGTATGCGGAAAAAATGGGAATTAGCACTTTTACCCCTGATGAGCGCGGCAATTTAAGTTTAACCCTGGGTGGGTTTACAGACGGGGTCAGCGCCATTGACATGGCCCAGGCTTACGGAGTTCTGGCCAATGAAGGGGTAAAAGTGGGTATGCAT
>PUKR01000275.1 GCA_003552365.1 Syntrophomonadaceae bacterium | reverse complement strand
TATTCTTCCTTTAGAGCCATAACCACGGGCTCCATCGTTACACAGGACCTTCACCAGGAAGCGTAGAACTCCAAAAATATCGGTTTATTTGCAGCGCGGGCCGCTTCATAGGTTTGATACGATTGGTCGGTAGGCGATAGTTCTTCATCAGCAGTGATCTCTGCCGGGACCTCTTCACCTGCTGTAAACAAATCCAGGTTAGAAAGACCCAGCACCAGGATAACCGCTGCAATTACTGTAACCAGGATGCGCTGTTTATATTTTTTGGTCAAGCATTTCCCTCCTTTGTCTATTGAATTTCTTGTATTGACTACATTTTATAATAAAACAATACAATTTGCATTAAAAAAATGCCCGCCCCAAAGATCTCTCTTTCCGGTTGGCCAGATCGCTCTTCGGTACAGACATTCACCTTTATTATTTGCTGCTCTGCTGCTGCATTTTGGACAGATTACATTGCAGGTTAAGCGGTTGGAATGGCCATTGAAACAAAGGTTACAGCCGGTCGGCCAGTTTTGGAGGAAGGCCGCCGAGGCCTAAAGCCTTAGATGGCGAATGCCGGGGAGAACCTTAGCGAAAGACTGCAGCTTAAGCCGCCGCCATTTACCCGCGATCAGTCGGCCCGGGGGCAAAACCTTCCCGTTTCGATGAGTCATTTATGGTAGCCGAGTTTGGCAGAAATTCTGCCGGCAATTTCCGTGACTACTTCTTCAAGTTCACTTTTAATATAGTGGGAAGTAATCCGGTTGCTGGGACCGGAAACGCCGATACTGGCTACAGCTTTTCCTTCATAGTTAAATACCGGGGCGGCGATGCAGCGCACAAATTCTTCCATTTCCCCCCAGTCAAGGGCAAAACCATCTCTTTTCACTCTTTCCAATTCTTTGCGTAAAGCTTCAGGAGTAAGAATCGTCTCATTGGTAAATTTTTTAAAAGTAATTTCCGATAAAACCTGCTCTAACCGTTCTTCGGGCAGAAAGGCCAGCTGTGCTTTTCCGGAAGCGGTGCAGTGGACGGGCCCCCTGTTTCCTACCCTGGCAAACATTTTTACAATAATATAGTTTTGGGACTCTACCTGGTCAATATAAACTATCTCCGTATCGTCAAGCACAGCCAGGTTGGCCGTTTCGTTGCAGCGCTCGACCAGCTCTTCCAGGTACGGCCGGGCCAGGGTCCGAATATCAGAAAAAGAATAAACCGCGTTGGCTATTTCCAATACCTTAAAACCAACCTGGTATTTACTGCTCTCCGCATCTTGATCCACATAGCCCCGGTATAAAAGAGTCGTCAGCAAACGGTGGACCGTACTCACTTTCAAGCCTACCTTTTCAGCCAATTCTGTCACTGTGACCGGCTCCCCGGTTTTAGCCATCACTTCGAGGATGGTCAGGGCCCGCTCAAGCGATTGAACATATTTTCCTTCCCTGGTAACAGTGCCTTCTTCTTTCATCCCGGCTTTTTACCCCCAAATTAGTTATTGCTTTTCATTGTCTGAATAAAGCCGCGTCATAATATCACGACGGGAAACTATGCCAACCAGGTCGCTGTTTTCATCGACAACCGGCAACCTGCTGATATTATTTTCAACCATCAGGGTGGCCGCACTTTCCAGGGAATCATCGGGATTAACCGTAATCACGTTTTTACTCATTAAATGTCCCGCGTCCAGGGCCATAGCCCTCTGCAGCTCATCGACAAACTTCTTGGGGCTGCCCAGGTAGATCAACCCGCCAAGAATTTCTAAATAACCGGGAGCTTTAATCCTTGATGCCCTTCTGATCAGGTCTCCTTCGGTAACTATCCCGGCCAGGTTGTTATCGGAATCAAGAACCGGCAATCCGCTGATATCATTTTCTTGCAGCAGCCTGGCACACTTTTCCACGGAATCTTCGGTGGAAACCGTAATCAAATCTGTACTCATTACCTCTTTAACCAGCACTTACTTTCCCTCCCTATTTTATCCCTGCCCGCGGAGTTTGTTCTCCTGGACAAATCCGGCAATAGCCTGGATATATTTCTCTGAATCGACAAACATTATATCGTTATGGTCGGCACGGGGAATTGCAACAAATTCTTTTTGTTCAGATCCCAGGGTTTCAAATAGATCCCGGCCCTGGGAAATCGGAACCAGTCGGTCATTTTCACCGTGGATAACCAGGGCCGGTATTTGAACCCCGGAAGCAAGGCGCCGCTTTTCATTTTCCAGATCGGAAAGATCTCCCGGAGAAGGAAGCCCAAGATGGTAAATTAAACCGGTAACACTGATAAAACCGCTCTCCACGATCATCCCTTTTAACAGGCCGACTTTACTCGCCGCTAATTCGAGGGCAGAAATGCTCCCCAGGGAGCGTCCCATCACGAACCAATCCCGGCTGTCATTCCCATCCGACACATTATCATAAACATAATCAAAAATGGTCCCTGCGTCTTTAACCAGGCTTGAAAACGTGGGGTTGCCGCCGCTTGCCCCGTAGCCGCGGTAATCGGCAACCAGTAAATTTAAACCCCTTTCGGTATAAAGCGGGGCAATGCCATCGTAATCGCTGACCACTTCCCCGTTGCCATGGAAGTATAAAATCCAGGGGTAATTTTGGTTGGCCTGATAAGCGCGGCATACTATATTTATTTCCTCTTCAACGGGAATTTTTAAATCAAAAGCGTTGCCAGGCGGTTTGCTGTGGTGCCGGCGCGGATAAAAAAGGAACTTTAACAAAGAAGAATTATCGATTGTTGAATAAAGTCCGGACATAATAATCCCCTTTCCCCGGTTAAATATCTTTTTCGATCATTTTTTTGTTTTGCTCAAACAGCAGCTGCCCTTCTTTAAGGATTTCCGAGACTTCCTGTTCATACTCTTCAACTTTCTCCCGGTCTTTGATCGACCCCAAATTGATCCTGACATTGTAACAGGCCCCGGTTATTCCTGAGATAGCCTGCAGGTTGGCTACACCCAGGTCGGTAACAGCCATGGGGTTTCCCCTGCCGGCTACCTCGTTAACCAGGGACAGAACCCGCAGGCTGCCGCGGGCTGTTTGCATGGGAACATCCGCAGCGTTTATCATCGCTTCCTGGATAGCTTCCCTGCGCTTTTTTTTCTCTTCTTCGCTGCCCTTGGGCAAACGGAAAGCTTCCATTACCCGGTTAAATGCTACCGTATCCTCATCTAAAGCTTCCAGGAGCTTGACCATTAAATAGCGTGCTTCCTCTCCATTTTTTCTCAAGGAATCAACAACGTCACCCAGCTTCTCCCGGTCCTGGCTTAAATTGCAATACATTGAAAGCAGGCCCGCCGCCTGTGCTCCGGCCAGGGCCGCCACACTGCCGCCCCCTGGAGCCGGGGAATTTGAAGCCACTTCGCGAACAAAAACTTCTAGAGAAAGATCTTTAAGCATTTATCTTCACCCCAAATTAATCTTTTAAATATTTATTATTATAACAATGAATCTTAGATTATGCCAGTTGATCCCGGCCATAATAATTGCCGGCAGATATTTCTTTAATTGCCTGTTCTACTTTAGGGTCTAAAGGCTGCACTTCATGCCACTGCAGTATTTCCTTTAAAAGGGCATTGGCATATTCACCACAGCTCTTGCTACCTGATGCCTGCCAGTTATCGTAGTTGTTACGGTTAAACAACCTGGTAAAATGCATCTGGCTGCGAAAGTGCTCCATGGTATGCTCTTCGGTGAGGAACTGCCCCCCCGGGCCAACCCTTTCAATAACATCAAGCGCCATGGTGGTAGGGTTCAATTCCAAACCTTTAAGCAAATACTTAATTTTTCCAACTCCTTCATCGCATAAAATCAGGTATTCCAGGCTGCCGGTCATTCCCGCTCCCATGTAGCCAAGGTCGTGAATCAGGTTGCCGCCGCTCAAACCGGTAAACAGCAAATTGATCCCGGCTTCCATAGCCGCCTGCTGATCGAAGGTTTGCGCATCTGTGCACCCGGCAAGTGTAAAGGAAGGCAGGTCGTAATAATGGGAGAGCTGAACCAGCGATACTGACCCCAGGCTTCCCTGTGGGTCCCCATAAGAACAAACAGTGGTGATCATGTTAAGCGGCGGTGTGCCTCCGCCATAAATAAACGGTGCGCCTTCGGCCGTCAACTGGTGAACAACCAGCCCCGACAAAATTTCCGCGTTGGCCAGCAGCAGGGAACCAACGGTGGTTACAGGACCGGTCGCCCCACACATTACCGCCGGTGCATAGACAACCGGAATTCTTTCTTCGGCAGATACAATTAATTTTTCCAGGGCATTTTCAGTATGAAACAGGGGTGAACTGGGCTGGCAATAATGGATAATGTACGGTTTTTCAATCAAATTTTTCCTGCTTCCCACAGCCAGGGAAGCCATATCGACGATCTCGGAAAACCCCCGGCAATCATGGCTGTCAAAAATGATCGGTTTGGTGCTGTTTAAAGTCATCGCTTCAAAATGATGGCGATCAATTCTCGATTCAGGCACATCCGAGGCCTTGGCCATAGCCATTACAAAATCAAGGTGTTCTAAGGCATCGGTAACAACCGCAGCATTGATCGTATCCTGCTTCACGGAAAGTCGCCTTTCACCGGTATCAACATCAATTGTGTAGGGCATGTCAGAGCCGGTGCCGTAATAGATATTTTCTTTTTCAAGATTCATGGCCGGGTTGCCGCTGCGGTCGAATACCTTTACCCGCCCGGGAGCTGTATCTAAAGCCTGCCGGATCATTTGTCCGGGTATTTTTACCAGGTCACCGTTAACCCTGGCCCCTGCTCTTTTTAAAAGCTCCACTGCGGCGGGAGAACATACCTTAACCCCGACCCGATCAAGAATATCAAGGGTAGCTTGATGCAGATCCCCCAGTTGATCGTCGGTTAAGTTTGCCAGACCCATTCGTTTAACAAATTCATTGTTGTTACTCAAATCTTGATCCTCCCTGCCCTTTCTTCATGATTTTTGCTTCTGTTCAGCCGTTCAGCAACCTGTTTTATCATTTTTCGTTCAGGACTTCCCGGTCCCGTTTCAATGAAATTTCGCTGATCTGCCGCCTGATTTCTTCAGGCAGCGAAACCGGCCTGTGCCGGTTTAAAATTTCTTTTACCTTCCTGTTGGCCAGTTCTCCAAAAGTCAGCCCTCCGTCGGCCAGCCAGGTGTCGTAATTTTTTCGATTTAAAATTTGAGGAAAATAAAGTTCATCGCGGAAGTGTTTCATGGTATGGGGCTCAGATAGAAAATGCCCGGCCGGTCCGACCTTGTCAATCAAATCCAGGGCCAGGTGCTCGTCAGACACATCTACACCGCGCAGCAAGTTTTTCACCGCCCCCACTGCTTCGTTGCACAGCAGCAGGTGTTCCAGGCAGGAAGTCATTCCCACCCCCATATAGCCGAGGTTGTGAATCAGGTTCCCCCCGGCCAGGCCGGCAATCAAGAGATTGAATCCTGCTTCCATCCCCGCCTGTTGATCAAAACTGTGGGCATCGGTGCAACCGGCGGTTGTAAAAGATGGCAGGCTGTAGTACCGGGACATTTTAACCAGCGCAATACAGCCCCTGTCTCTTTCCGGGGCGCCGTAAGAACAGATCGAGGTTGCCATATGCATGGGGGGAATCCCTCCACCGTACACAAATGGGGCCCCTTCAGATTTTAACTGGTGGATAACCAGGCCGGAGAGAATTTCGGCATTGGCCACTACCAGGGCTCCGCTCATGGTTACCGGAGCTGTCGCCCCAAGCATTGGTGTGGTAGCGTAAATCAAAGGAATTCCTTCAGCAGCACAGGTTAACAGTTTTTCCAATGAATCCCGTGAATGCATCAACGGTGAGCTGGGCTCGGCATAAAGGGCCAGGCTTGGACCTTCCGCTAACTTTTCTTTTCCGCCCGCCGCCAAAGCGGCCATCTCAACTATATGTTCCAGCCCCCGGCGCTTGTAGGCGGTAAAGAGAATCGGCTTGGTAGTGCTGGTAAGCATAGCCTCAAACTGGTGTACGTCTGAGGAATCAACAGGCACGTCGGTGGCAACGCCCAAAGACATGGCAAAGTCGGTGTAATCAAGGGCATCCACCAGGAGGGCGGCATTGCGGTTATCCTGTTTTAAAGGCTTTCTGCGTTCACCGGTTTCTAAATCTATTGTAAAATTAACCTCCGAGCCGGTGCCGTAATAAATGCTATTCTTTTCCATAGTCAGGGCCCTTTTCCCGTCGCGCCCGGAAAGAGATACCACCGGAGGTGCTGAATTCAGGGCTTTATTAACCAGGTGCGGCGGTATCTTAACCAGGTCTCCCTCTATCCTGGCCCCGGCTCCATCCAAAAGCTGAAGAGCCTCTTTTTCATGCACCTTAACCCCGGTCCGCTCAAGGACAGTCAGGGTCCCGTGGTGGATCCTCTGTAGCTGTTCTTCCGTCATCAGGTTTAACCCGAGAGTGCTTTGTGCCAGTCTGTTTACCTGCATCGATCAAACTCCTTCTAATTCTGAAATTTATATTATTTATAGGACCAGTTCGTTGTTGAGCTTTTTTGATGCCGCAAGAATCGCTTCTTCGATCTGCTTATAACCGGTACAGCGGCACAAATTGCCCGATATAGCCGTTCGGACTTGATCTTTAGACGGCTGCCGGTTTTCTTTTAACAGGGCATATGCTGAAATTACCATGCCCGGGGTACAAAACCCACATTGGACCGCCCCTTTTTCCACGAAGGCTTCCTGGAGAGGATGGACTGCAAGCCCCTTCTCTCTTGCTTTCAGGGTTAGCCCTTCAATAGTCAGAACCTGTTTCCCCTCCACCTTCCCTGCAGGAACCAGGCAGCTATTTACCGCCCGGCCTTCCATGAGCACCGTGCAGGCACCGCATTCACCCTGCCCGCAACCTTCCTTGGTGCCGGTTAGGCCAAGCCGTTCCCGCAAAACATACAGCAAACTTTCGGCAGGATCGGCAAATACTTCGACCTTTTCTCCGTTGATATTAAATACAATCAATTGCTTTTTCATTTTTTATCTCCTCCCGGCTGATTGCCGCTGGCTCTTTCCAGGGCGTTTCTTAAAACCCTGCCGGCAAGCACTCCCACAAGGTAACGCCGGTACTGTGCAGAACAGCGCAGCAAACTGCCGCGTACTTCCACTTCTTCTACAGCCGTTTTTTCAACTTCCCTCCAGGGCACTTCCCGCAAGGTACAACCAGGCAGCAGTTTTTCAGTTTTTTCTAACCTGGTCGGATAAGGTTTTACCGGGGCTGCTACCAGGCGCACTTCTTCAATACAGTTACCCTTCAGGCGTACCCGGGCGGCGGCATTAACAAGCGGCAATGAGAGCGATTCACGGGGAGCAAACCTCAGAAAAGCGGAGCCCTCTCCGCTGCGGCAGGAGTTAATCAGCAG
>PUKR01000003.1 GCA_003552365.1 Syntrophomonadaceae bacterium | reverse complement strand
TGGTCTTGAATATCAGCCGGGGTGGGTTTAATAATCACCTGGTACTGCAGGTGCTGGTAAAGGCGGTTCGGGTTTTCGCCGTAGCGCCCGTCAGCAGGCCTTCTTGAAGGCTCAACGTAGCCTACCGACCATGGTTCCGGCCCCAATGACTTTAAGAAGGTAGCCGGGTTCATTGTACCGGCTCCTTTTTCCACATCGTAGGGCTGCCAGATCAAGCATCCCCTGGAAGCCCAGAATTCCTGAAACTTCATCATCAGTGTTTGTAAATCCAAGGCAGTTCCTCCTTCGTATTCAAAAGTTTATGCCTGCTTAGCCGTGTTGTATTGTTTTCTGGGGCCGGCTCATCTCGGATAATGTCAGCAACTCAGCTGCAGACTTTCGCTTTGGTAGCACTTTAGCCCTTGCCATCTAAGGCTTTAGGCCCCAGCGGCCTGCTTCCATGCAGGCCGACCGGCTACAACCTTTGCCTCAATGGCCATTACTGCCACTCCTAGCAATGCCCTCAGTCTAAAATTCAGCACGGCTCAACCTGTAGAATAATAAAAGTTTAGCAGGTATTGAGTTAACTATAGTAAACAGCTTAATTGAAATAAGATCAAAAAACCTCCCTCCCCTGGTTATTGTAACCATAGGGACGGGAGGTATTCCCGCGGTTCCACCCTACTTGACTCCACAAGCCAAAACCCGGAGCCCGCTTAATTCTTTTAAAGCTCAGGAACGCCATTCACCGAACTTCCCGCCGGGCTTTCACCTTCCCCGGCTCGCTGCCTGGATTAAAGGGTCCTAATCCGGCTACTTCTTTCCCTCATTGCTTTTTGTGCTATTTAATTATTAAGATACTAACAACTGCCCTTACCCTTGTCAAGGGTTCATCCCAACTTAATTAGATTTTACCGCCTTACTAACAGTTTCTATCAATTGAGTAATCATTTGATCGCGTTTTCCGTCAGACCAAAAAATCATTGCAGCCGCTTTCACCTCGCCTCCCCTGTCTTCAATCAAGTTTTTCATCTTGCCCAGGGCCTGGGTTCCGCCGGTCCATTTAACGGGCAGTCTTTTGGTTACATACAATGCAACCTCCTTGCCCTGCAGATTCGACAAATTTTCCAGGTAAAAAGACATTACCGGGTTAAGGGAAAAAGCCTGGACAGGCGAACCAAAGATTACAAAATCGTACTTCTCGACCTCGGGAAAACTGCTTACAGTAAACTTTCCTGCTGCGGCCGGAACTACCCCTTCAATTTCAATTTTTTCGATCTCTACCTGGTGACCTTTCTGGGTCAGCTCTTTTTTAAGCTCACCGGCAACATAAGTTGTATTGCCGGTTTGGGAATATACGATGATCCCAATATCCATTTGTACCCTCCCTGTCTCATTATAGTATTAATAAACTTGTATTTGGCAATAATTTACCTGCCCTCCAAATTTTTAATCCTGTCCAACCTCGCCTGCAGCAGCTGCTCGATTTTTTGCATAGAACAATTTATTACCATTTTTTCAGGGACCCCCGCTTCCGCCAGCACTTCCAAGGCTTTTTCGCTCCTGCCGATATCGGATGCAAAGTGGGCATCACTGTTTACTACTACCATCGCACCATGCTTTACTGCCAGGGAAGCAAATTGCCGGCAGGGGCCTAAGCTGCCGTGACGGACATGAAAGGAGCTGTTGTTAATTTCAAGAACCTTGTTGTATTTTTTCGCCTGCCTCACAACTTCTTCCGCTTCGAGGGGAAAATCCGGATTTCCCGGGTGCACCAATCCATCAATGTACGGATTTTTCAAGGCGTTTAAAGCGGCCCTGGTGTAACTGCCTTCTCCTGAACCGTCAAAACATAAAGTATGAAGACCGGCCCAGGCCAAATCTAGCATGGAAAGATAACGGGGTGGCAAGTCCACCTCTCCTGCTTCGTTTAAGATATTTAACTCAACTCCGCGGATAACTTTGACCCCCTCAATGATATGGGGCAAAACTCTAAGATTTCCAAAATAGTAACGATGCGGGCCTCCGGGCATGGCCGGCCCGTGATCGGTAAAAGCAAAAGCTTTTAAACCCTTTGCCGCTGCTTCCCGGGCCAGTTCGGCTACAGTACTGTAGGCATGTCCGCTGGCAATAGTATGAACGTGTAAGTCTGCTTTCAGGCTAAATTCATTCATAAGGTACCCCTTTTCAAGCATTTTTCCAGGCTGAATGCATTCAGTTCATTTACTCTTTCAAAAGAGGGCGAGCCTTGAGCCGGTCAAGGTCAAGGTGATAAGCCAGGAATGAACTGATTACCAGGTTCAATTCCCGCTTCTGAAGCCCTGAAGGACGGATTATCCCGGTTTGGGAAAGAGGGGCTTCCAGCAATTTGCTGGCCAAAGCCGCCGTCCCGGGATCAATTATAATTGCATCCTCACCGCAGCAACGGCTGCACACAAGCCCTCCTTCATGAGGGCTAAAAGCCACTCTCTCCTCTGTTTTAAACTCTTTTTTATCACAAACGGCGCATTGCTGCAGGCAGGGACTGTAACCCGCATGATGAGCCAGCTTCAACTCGAAGGCCCTGCAAAGCAAATCCCGGTCCTTATTCTCAATTAACAGGCGCCAGCCTTCGAGCGTTAAATCGCATATTTCAGGATAAGCACCCTCACCGACAATAAGGCGATCGGCTATTTCAGCCAGGTAAAGCCCGTAAGGGTAAAGATCGGGGTCTTCACGAAACCGGATAAAATGCTCTACCGTCTCCTGCCCGGTAATAATCGGCCAGGTCCGGCCGCGGTGAAAATTGTAACGCCCATGGGTAAACAAATCGACTCCACCGGCAAGGCGGCTTTTTGTTTTACGGGCCCCCCGGGCAACCGCTTCAAATTTACCCTCATCCCAGGTGAGCAAGGTAATTAACCTGTCTGCTTCACCCAGGGGCCGGGTTCGCAAAATAAGTCCTTCAGCCTTAAAACTGCGCGCCATAATATACCCAGTCTCCCCATAATTTAATCTGCATAGCCAAGCCGGCGCAACTCACGTTCGTTGCCGCGCCAGTCTTTTTTTACTTTTACTCGCAAATCAAGAAAGACTTGCTCGCCAAAAATTGCTTCCAGCTCTTTTCGCGCCATTATCCCAATCTCTTTAAGCTTTGCCCCTTTTCTGCCCACAATAATTCCCACCTGCGATTTTCTTTCAACGATAATGTCTGCCCGGATATCTATAAGATTGCTCCCTGCACGAAACTTCAATTCCTCTACTACTACTGCCACGGAAAAGGGAATCTCCTGCCTGGTAAGCGGGATTATCTTTTCCCTGATTATTTCTGAGACGATGAACTGCTCGGGTTGGTCGGTGATCATGTCCGGAGGATAAAATTGAGGGCCTTCCGGGAGTTCCTCTGCTGCAGCATTTATTAAAGGTTCCAGGTTAATTGCCTGCAGGGCGGACAGGGCAAATTCGTGCTTGAAAGGTCCCAGCTTTTGATAAATTTTTTTAAACTCCGGGAAATTATCCGGTGCAGCCAGGTCAGTTTTATTCAACAACAAAAATACCGGGCTGCTGGCTGTTTGTAAAAGTTGTGCAATTTGCCGGTCGCCGTAACCGGGCGGGCGGTGTGCTTCAACCATAAAAAATACAAGGTCAACTTCCTGGATAGTATGGCGCGCTTTTTGAACCATTTCCGTTCCCAGCTTGTGCTTGGGTTTATGTAGCCCCGGAGTATCAATAAATATAAGTTGAGCATCTTCCCTCGTCAAGACCGCCCTGATCTTATTCCTGGTAGTTTGAGGGCGCTCGGATATAATTGCCACTTTTTCTCCGACCAAAGCATTAAGGAGGGTTGATTTGCCAACATTTGGCCTGCCAATAATTGCGATAAAGCCTGACCGGTACATTTATTTTTCCTTTCCTAATTGCTGTAAGTATTGTATAATCAAGAAGAAATCAAAGAAATTTACCTGTCTAAACGAGGTGAAAAAATGAGCCAGCATACAGAGCACGAAACTGATCATAACCACCAGCAATCAACGGGACCAGACAAGAAGGCAACTGCGCTAACCATTATTTTTTTTGCCCTGGTTTTTGGAGCCATTTTTGTCGTTACACTCCCCGGCCCAATTATTCTGGTAGCTGTAGCCCTGGTAACCTTTCTCATATCAATTCTTTATACTTACCTGGCGTAACCAAACTGTTCTTAATAAAAACACCGGAACACCTTTACACTGAGGATTACTCCTCGATAGAATAACCGGGCAATTTTATGAAACCGGAATGATTAATATCAAAATGCAGGCCGCGTTTCATTTCCATCTCCCTCTTAATGACATCCAACCCGCTAATTAATAAATCGGGTTCGCCCACTGCCTGGATGGTAACCGGGTTAGTAGGAATTTGCTGGTAATTAACCATGATCAAGGGCCCACTGCAGCGGATTGCACTGGTTAAAGTTAACCTCTGGTTTCCCACGCTGACTCCCTGGGCACCGGCACTAAAAAGTTCATTTACAATATCCCTGATATCGGCATCATGTACTAAGGCAGGGCTATCTGCTGAATCAACGGCATCATAAACTTTCAGGGTGATCCCGGGGCCAACCATTTCTGCTAAGCCCGCCTGGACCCTGACCTCATGAAGCCGCAGGCGCAGGGAATTAAGGTCTTCGGTTAATGCCCGCATTTGCTCGTCAACTGTTTCGGGAACCACCAGCTTGCCTCTTCCCTGTTCTATTTCAATATCAATTCGTTGAGGGCCAAGATGGTAATCCGGCGACAACAGTTCTTTAACCTGCTGCCTGGTTATTGGCTCGAGCAGCTGCTCCGGATAAAAGCCGGCTTCATTGTTCTCAATCCTTATAAATAACCGGGTTTTATCTGTTATATCCCTGACATTGGCATCAGTATTAATGATGCTTAATGTTTCTTCCTGCAACCTTAAATCTGCTTCTTTAAAGATTGTCTCCTGGACCCGCCGCCCCTGGTCAAATATAACCCGGATTAGTTCATCGCTGGTTGTAGCAAGGCCGACCTCGTAATTATAATCAAAAAGCGCCTCCCTAACTTCAGGAACATCTAAAACATTATACTCCGAGGCCAGCCTTTGGTTAAAGCTGGCCAGGTTGTTTGCCAGGTCCTGCTGGTAAGCAATAGTAGAATCCTCCCTGGTATCAGGCTGCAAAACGAACAACAAGCCTAAGGCCACCAAAATAGTATTGAGAACCAGGATACTGATGAGAATAAGGTGGAACCTGTCTTTAAAAAAAGACTGTCGCTCCTGCCGATCAGACATATTCTTTAGCCTCCGTACTGCTATTATACACTTCAAAAGGGTTTAGGGTAACCTGAAGATTTGCACTGGAAGAAAAATTATTTCATCAAGGAAGTTGCAAGGCCAATAGCAGGGTAGATTGAATTAGCCCCCATAGTGGAGGGCCTAAAACCAGCAGCCCGACCAGGACAGCAAATACCGAAGTTAACAAAACAGCTCCAGCTGCAACATCTTTGGCACTTTGGGCAAACTGGTTTCGTTCCCTTGTAATAAGATCAATTGATTTTTCGAGAGCGGTATTAAATGTTTCGGCAACCAGCACCGAAAAAATCGCGGTAAGTAGAAATAACAGCCCGACCGGTGAAACCTGCAACAACCAGGCGGCAATCAAAACCAGGAGACCAATAATAAAGTGGATGAGCATGTTTCGTTGAGTCGAGAAACAAAATTTCAGCCCATTAAATGCATATTTGAAGCTGGTTATTAATTTGTCCATTTACCTGTCTCCCGGAACGATATGCTCAAATTCACCCAAAATTTCCTGTTCTCTTTGCTTCATCAAGCTGGTTTCGTCTTCTTCAGCATGGTCGTAGCCACAGAGGTGGAGTATTCCATGGACCACCAACAGTAAAAGCTCTTTCTCCAGTGGATGTCCGGCTTGGGCGGCCTGTTCCCGGGCACGATCTACGGAAATATAAATATCACCAACAGGGAATTCTAGCTCCTCCCGGAAATGGCCATCATCTGAATCAAGGTAACAAAAGGAAAGAACATCGGTTGGAGCATCTATATTCCTGTATTGACTATTTAATTTATGCAAAAACTGATCATCAGCCAGCACCAACGAAACTTCTCCTTCACCGAGATCATATTGTTTTAAAACATGATTAACCACTCCTACAAGGTGGTCAGCGTATTCATTTGGAAACGGCTGCTCTTTGATCAAAACCGTGACGGAAGCACTCATTTAGCACCGGAACTCCTTTCAAGCTCTGCCTTAAGCGCCTTCTCGGGATATTCAATCCGCTGGTGATAAATCCCGGACATAATATAGATAAATGCTTCGGCAATTTGATCCAGTTCTTTCAAGGTCAGATCCGATTGATCAAGCTGTCCGTCTTCAAGCTTATCCTTGATCATGCGGCGAACCATTGTTTCAACCCGGTTGCTCGTCGGCTTGGAAATGGATCGCACTCCTGCCTCAACGGCATCGGCAAGCATAATAATTGCCGCTTCCTTTGTTTGAGGTTTGGGACCCTCATAGCGGAAGTTATCGGCTGAAATATTTTCTCTGCTATTATTTTCCAGGGCTTTCTGATAGAAAAAAGAAATCATGCTGGTGCCGTGATGCTGGACTACTATCTCCAAAATTGCATCCGGCAGGCGATGCTTTTTGCCAATTTGGAAGCCATCTTTAGGATGCGCCCCGATTATTAAAGAACTCAAATTGGGAGACAGTTTTGCATGCGGGTTTTCATTAGAAAGCTGGTTTTCCGAAAAAAAATAGGGCCGCTTTAATTTACCGATATCATGGTAATATGCGCCCACCCTGGTCAATAAAGAGTCTGCCTTCACAGACTCAGCCGCCGCTTCGGCTAAATTAGAAACCATCATGCTGTGATAATAGGTTCCCGGAGCCTTCATCAGCATCTCCTTCAAAAGTGGATGGTTGGGGTTAGACAGCTCCAGCAAGGTAATAGCTGTAGTAACTCCAAAAAAGTTTTCCAGGAAAGGCAGCAAGCCAATAGCAACTACGGAAGAAAAAATGCCGTTTCCAATACCGGCCATCATGCTGTAACCGAAGTTAACCAGTGAATCATACTCCAAACTGACATTCCCCAGGAAGAAATAGATAGCAACTATAACAACAACATTGGTCACCGCAACATAGAATCCGGCCCGGGCCAGATCACTACGCTGGCTCAACCTGGTAATGGCATAAATGGAAACCAGGCCACCCGCCAGGGCAACCAGAATAAACGAATAGTCACCACCGGTAATCAACCCGACCACAACAGCCAGGGCAAAATTTATGATCAGGGCCAGTTTATACCCAAACATGACGGTGATTAATATTACCCCGATCGCCACCGGGATTAAATAACCGGAAAAATAGTTGGCAGCGATACAAAAAATCAGGGTAATCAGGAAGATCAGCCCGGTTAAAAGCAGGAGCCTGGGACTGTTAAAAACATCTCTTACAAATATTGACAGGTATATCCCGACCAGGATAAACAAGATTACCAGGAGTAAAAATAAGCCAAAGTAAGCAGGATAATCAACTTGCTGACCCAGGATTAAGCCCAGGTCCTCCAGCTTTGAATACTGGTGTTCGCTAACCGGCTCCCCTTCACTGACGATAAGGGTGTTGCGGAGGATAATCTTAGGTTCTACTTCTTCACGGGCTTGTTCCCGTTTTTCCATAGTGGCCTGTTCATTATAAAATTTATTTTGCTCAACCAGGGGTTCTACCAGGACTTCTGCAATTGTTTTGTGGTTAGAGCTTGAGGGATAAAGGGCAATTTTTTGCTCCAACCTGTTCTGCGCGGATTCTATGTCACCTTCCCTGATGCCATCTTCAAAAACTTCCTGGACTGAATTATTTATTTTTCCCTGCAACTCTCTAAGATTATCCCTGCTGGTTAATAAAGAAGCCGCCGTTTCATCAGGAAGATCCTCAGGTAAAAGTTCCCGGATTTTTTCCAGTTTTTTTTCTTCTTTTATTTCTTCTATTAGCTCCTCTTCGTCTTCTACTTCTTCCACTTCAACATCTTCCAATTCATTGTTAGCTTCCTCAATAACTTCCTCATCCGTTTCAATTTCTATTTCCATAGCATTGATAGCAACAATTTCATCAAAGAATTCCCCGATTTCATCCAGGGCATTTTCTAAAACCTGGGGATCATAATCATAAACATCCGGAACTTCTTCTGCCGCTTCTTCCCGCAGTTGTTCGGTTGCGTAACTGTCAACTTCATCCCGGTGAGCAAAAATAGTATCCGGGCTGGGTCGACCCACGGTAATATCCAGACGCGCAGGCATACTAACGATAACCAGTAAAAGATAGATAGCAAAGAACAAACCGGCTACCAAAACGATTTTCTGCAAGCGGGTATTTTCTTTGAAGGAAACCGACCGGTCGAATATCTCACCGATTATTGTTTTTTTCTTCATGCCTATCCCTTTCCTGCATTGTTTCGTGTTTCTCGTAAGCTTTAATAATATTTTGAACCAGCGGATGCCTTACAACATCCTTCTCGCTCAGGTAAACCCGGGCAATGCCCTCAATGCCGGATAATATTCGCGCAGCTTCTTCCAGGCCGGAGTAACGCCCCTTCGGTAAATCCACCTGGGTGACATCACCGGTTACTATCGCTTTGGAACCAAAACCAAGGCGGGTTAAAAGCATTTTCATCTGTTCCGAAGTCGCGTTTTGACCTTCATCAAGAATAACAAAAGAATCGTCCAGGGTGCGGCCCCGCATGTAAGCAAGGGGGGCAATTTCAATAATTCCCTTTTCCCTGTATCTCTGGAAAACATCTACTCCCAGTAAATCATAAAGGCCGTCATAAATTGGCCGCAGGTACGGATCAACCTTCTCCTGGAAATCACCCGGAAGGAAACCGAGGTGTTCACCAGCCTCCACTGCAGGCCTGGTCAGTATTAACCGCTGAACCTGTTTACTTTTAAGGGCGTCCACAGCCATAGCCAGGGCAAGGTAGGTTTTTCCCGTTCCGGCGGGTCCAATAGATAGGACTATGTCGCAACTGCGAATTGCTTCCAGGTATTGTTTTTGCCCGATTGTTTTTGGGCGTATTTGCTTGCCCCTGGGTGTAACCAGGACCAGGTCGCTGAACAAGGAACGAATCGAGCCCACATCTCCCTGGGCCGTTAGTTTTAAAGCATATTCGAATTCCCGGCTGGTCAACAAATGCCCTTTCCTTATATGGACCAGCAGTTCCTGGAACATTTTGTACAGCGATTCCACTTCCCCGGGCGGCCCTTCGATAACCAGTTCATGCCCTTTGGGAATCAGGTGAACATCAAATTTATCTTCAACCATACTAAAATGCCGATCCTGCTTGCCTAACAGTTGAACTGCTTCTTCACCGCTTTTAAGCATTACAGTCCGGTTCGCTAAACTCTCTGCCAATAAGCAGTCTCCCTTCTTCTAACTAAAATTTAAACCTGTAAACTAAGCTATAATAATTTTATCACCTGAGCCTGCACATGATTCTACTATATTTTATCATTTGAAGCCATACTACGGTAGTTTGAAAATATAATTGTTACAATGAATATTATTCCGAAGAAACAAGGGCGGCAAATGTTTCGTAGATAATCTTAACGGCAGACCAGGAGGTTATGTCGGAATGATCAAGCGGTGGGGCCACTTCAACAAGATCCATTGCTTTTACCGGTAAACTTAAAATCATCTCCCGGACGAATTCTATAACTTCCCTGGTGGTAAGTCCCCCGGCTTCAGGAACCCCGGTCCCCGGAGCATATGCAGGATCCAAAACATCGATATCTAATGAAAGGTAAACCGCTTCTACACCTTTCATAGCTTTAATTACCTGCTCTACAATATCTGTCCGGGGGCGATGGTAAAACTGTCGGGAAGTAATCATAGTGATGGAGGGATGTTCCTGTAAAAATTCCATTTCTTCAACCTCAAGATTGCGGATCCCGACCAGGGCCAGGTTTTCAGCTGCAGCGTTCTCTTGTTCGAGAAAACGTCTCTGGGGGCAGGCATGGGACCATTGAACCCCTTCATACCGCTCCATTAAATCGCAATGCGAATCGATGTGGATCATTCCTACGGGTTCAGGATAATAGTGCTCGGCAAAAGCGCCGGCCAGCGGTATCGTAATCGAGTGATCCCCGCCAAAAAACAAGGTAAATTTACCTTTTTTTATCAATTCCAGCGCCTCTTCCCGTACCGTATCAAAATAACTACTTCCTTCAGGATCCACCTGCAGATCTCCCCGATCATGAATCACGAGGCCCCGTAAATCTATACCCTCCTCGGAAACAGGCGGGGTCATCGCCGATAATTTTCTCAAGCGAGCAGGGGCTTCCGCCGCACCCCGAAAACTGCTTACAGCTCCGTCAAAGGGAACTCCCATGATGAGAAGGTCGCTTTCAGCCGGTTTTCCGGTTTCAAACCCTCGCCAGGGCCGGTTCATCGTCTTTAGATCCTCCATAACCAAAAAAATACAGTTTAATGATATCCCCTTTTTTTCCGCTTTTTTCGTACAGAAAGCGGGGGTTCAAGCAGCTCATGAAAAATAAATGCTGCTTTCAGCGAATCTTTACCAGAAAGTATTTGCTGTAGACGGGCAGTTGTGCGCCCTGAACCGGTTTTTTGCTCATTCAGGTTGTATGCTCGCCCGACCTCTTTTTTGACTTTCTTTCTTCGAGAAGAGTCGGGAAAAGTTGCTGCAAGCTGATCATCCTCAACTTCTTTAGCTTCATCCTCGTAGTAACCGGGCAGAGGCTTTTTGGAGCCGGAATACTCGGATCTCCTGTCCTTTGTCCTTTCGGGCCAGGTTTCTTCAGGCAATCGTCTCCTGCGTGAGGGTGGCGCCTGCCGGCTTTTACCCCCTCCCATCAACCGGCTCAGTATATTAAGGACCACTATTATAATAATAAATACTATAATGCCTTCCATCAAAAAGCCTCCCGCCTAGCTTTGATCTTCCTCATCTTCTTCAGCTTGCTCTTCCCGGCCGAGCTTGCTTATGCTTTGCCGCATATCCGTGTCAGCCATTACATTCTTAAGCTGGTAATAATCCATGACTCCAAGGTTTCCTTCACGCAGTGCCTGCGAGAGTGCCCGCGGCACTTCCGCTTCCGCTTCGGTTACCTTGGCTTTCATTTCCTGGACGGAAGCAATCATTTCCTGCTCCTTGGCCACAGCCATCGCCCGCCGTTCTTCCGCCTTGGCCTGGGCTATGCGTTTGTCTGCTTCTGCCTGGTCGGTTTGCAGCTGCGCACCGATATTCTTGCCGACATCAACATCGGCTACGTCGATAGATAATATTTCATAGGCTGTCCCTGAATCAAGGCCTTTGTTTAAAACTGTATTTGATATTTTATCCGGGTTCTCCAGCACTACTTTATGGTTATCGGAGGAACCTATCGTAGTTACAATTCCCTCTCCTACCCTGGCAATAATCGTTTCTTCTCCGGCCCCGCCAACCAGGCGGTCGATATTTGCCCTTACCGTAACCTTGGCCCGGGCTTTAACTTCGATCCCGTCTTTTGCCACGGCAGCCACTACAGGAGTTTCGATAACCTTGGGATTAACGCTCATTTGAACGGCTTCCAGAACGTCACGCCCGGCCAAATCAATCGCCGCAGCTCTTTCAAACTGCAGCGGAATTTCGGCGCGCTGAGCAGCGATCAGAGCATTTACCACCCGGTCCACGTTACCTCCGGCCAGAAAGTGACCTTCGAGCTTATTAACCGCCAGGTCAAGACCGGCTTTTGTGGCCTTGATTAAGGGAGCCACTATCCTGGCCGGAATAACCCGCCGCAGGCGCATTCCTATTAATGAAAAAATACCCACAGGAACCCGGGCCGCCAGAGCTGAAATCCATAATCCCACGGGAATGAAGCTAAATAAAACCGCTAAAAATATAACAATAACTACAACAAGCGCTAAAATCGGAATGATCCCTTCAATAGTCATCGTAAAACCTCCAATTAATTTGTGTTCACCTTACTGATCCAGTTTATACAATACCGGTCATCTTTTTTAATGCCGGTAGAATGCCTAAATATTATTGTTCTTTATTGTCCAAACGACGCACAATTACCCTGACTCCTTCAACCCGGTCCACAATTACCGGTTCGCCCTGTTCGATAAATGCGCCGTCACTGACCACATCAATACGTTTCCCTTCAATTTCAACTGCCCCGGAAGGGCGCAGGGATGTAACTGCTTTTCCTTTTTTACCGGCCAGTTCTTTTTGATCGCGAGGGGCTACATAGCCCAGGTCGGCTTTTTCCTCTTCACCAAGGATGATATGACGTAAAGCACCCCTGCTGGCAAAAAATCGAAAAGCAAGAACTGAAAAAATACCGGCCAGTACAAAAGAGATTAAGATCATAACCAGGCCGGTTTCCACCGAAGCAGCGGCAAGCACGATGGAAGCAACGGTCAAAAGCAGCCCGGCAATACCAAACACACCAAAACCGGGCATCACGGCTTCAACCAGCATCAAGCCGATCCCCAGTGCAAAAAGCATGATTACCCAGTATTCGGCCATGCCACCGGCTATATTTCCACCAAAATAGAGAGCAAAAGCAGCAAGGCTCAAAACACCCGCCGCTCCGAAACCTGCGGTAATTACTTCTAAAGCCAGTCCTCCCAAACCAATCATTAAAAGAATTGTCCCCACTACCGGGTTGGTGACCCAGCTGACCAGGCTATCGGTGAGGCGTGGCTCCACCGGCCGCCATTCCGCGCCTTCCATGTCAATCATCTGCAAAAGCTGTTCCCGGTTTTCAACCGTTCCTTCGCTGTAACCGACCTCTAACGCTTCACCGGCAGTCAGGGTTAATAAAATACCCTGCTCCACAAGGCCCTCAATAGCTTTATCCCGGCGAACCATGGCTGACGCTATTTCGGGGTCCCTGCCGCGGCGCTCGGCCATGCTGATCATTTCTTTATCCCAAACATCAACTACTTTTTCGTCAACTTCACCCACCCCGAGGATGCTTAATTCGGCAGCACCGAGAGTACTGCCCGGAGCCATGTAAATCTCATTTGCGGCCAGGGCCAAATATGCCCCCGCAGAAATGGCATTAGGGTTGACATAGGCATAAATATCACCTTCGTAATCATCCATGAGTCGCCTGACAGCCTCGGCGGATTCTATAAAACCGCCGGGAGTGTCAAACTCCATGATTACGGCATCTGCGTTCATAGCATCTGCTTCATTGAAAGCGTGGCCAAGGTAACTTTTTGTCCCGGGATCAATTGTTCCCGTAACTTCAATTACCGCTACCGACTGGTTACTACCGGTGCCGGAAACTCCCGGTAGAAAAATAACCAGCCCAAAGATCAGGCAGGTTGTCCAAAATAGCAGTCTTAATATTGACACAGCTGGCCTCCCTCTCCAGAGGAAAGCCCGGCTGTACAAAGCCGGGCCGCTTACTGTTCCAGTTTATTCCAGTTTATTTTCAACTATCCGGCGAACCAGGTTACCGTCTGCTTTACCCTTAAGCTTGGGCATTAATAAACCCATTACCTTGCCCATCTCTTTTTTTGATTCCGCTCCGGTTTCGGCTATAGCCTCTTCAACCATTTTTCCCAGTTCTTCTTCAGAGAGCTGTTCAGGTAAATATTCCTGCAGGATTTCAATCTCTTTATTCAGATCATCTACTATATCCTGCCGGTTCGCCTTTTTGTAATCATCAAGAGATTCCTGTCGTTTTTTGACCTCCCGACTAAGTATGCCCATTTCTTCATCGCTTTCCAGCGGCTCTTTTTTCTCGATAGCCTTATTTTGCAACTCCGAACGCAGCATTCTGATTACTGAAAGTCGAAAACGATCTTTTGCTTTCGACGCCTGCTTTTGATCTTCATAGAGCTTGTCTGTCAGGGTTTTATCCTCCATAGACAGGGCACTCCTCCCATGACACAAATTTAGCGGCGCCTTTTACGAGCAGCATCAGCTTTCTTCTTGCGGCGCACACTGGGCTTTTCGTAATGCTCGCGCCGCCTCGCTTCAGAAATAACCCCCGTACGGGCACACTGTTTCTTGAACCTCTTTAAAGCTTTATCCAGGGTTTCATTTTTGCCGATTTTTACTTCTGCCACAACTCTTCCCCCCTCTCCTTAAACCACTGGCAAAGGAATTTACTAATTAGCATTTATACTCCTCTCCCTTTGGCCATGGTTTGCAGCAAAGGTCTTCCTCCCAGGAGGTGGAGGTGAAGATGAAAAACTATCTGCCCTGCATCCGCACCGCAGTTGATTACTACCCGGAATCCTTTTTTATCCACGTTGAAAGCCCTGGCTACCTCATTAGCCACAGTATGCAGGTGGCCCACCAGGCCTTCATCTTCCTTTTTCAGGTCCAGCAAGGTAGGGATATGCTTGCGCGGAACTACCAGGATATGGACCGGAGCTGCCGGATTAATATCTTTAAAAGCAACGGCATGTTCATCTTCATAAACTATCTCCGCATCCAGCTCCCGGTTTATGATTTTGCAAAAGATACAATCATCGGGCATTGTTATTCCTCCTGACCGGTATTATAACACAGCTCTTTTATGTTGAGAAGTTTGCCTCAACCGGGCTGATCATTATAAAATATACTTCGCTAAAAATGACTCATTACCTTTTAAATGAACAAAATTTTTACAGAGATAAAAGAATCCGCTATAATTATATTGATAGTAAATGTTGCCTGTAAAGAATTCATTGAAAGGAGTGTCGATTTTTTATGAACCCCTACAACGCAGCTCACAATTTGGCCCGTGCTTTAAGAGAATCAGCAGAGTTTAAGGAAATGAAGGATGCTACAAGTGCTCTAAAGGATGACCAGTCAGCGAAACAAATGGTTATGGATCTGCGTAATCAACAAATAGAACTGCAAAAGCAAAAACAATCAGGCATTCAAGTATCAAAAGAACAGGAAGAAAAAATGGAAAAACTGCTTGAAGTTGTGAATATGAATTTAACAGCTAAACGTTTTTTACAGGCCGAATATAAAATGGCCGTGTTACTGCAAGATATTCAGAATATTATCGGTGATGCTACCAGCGAAATATATGACCCTGAGCTGATGGGGCAACAAGACGATGACGGTGAACAACAGGCATGAGCATTCCTAACGAAGCAAAAAAATACCGGGCCCTTTTACTTGACCTGGATGGCACCTTACTCGGCCTGGATTTAGAAAAATTTATTCCAGCCTATATTGAAGCCCTTGCTGAAAAATTTGACGGGTTCTTAAACCGGGAAGAGTTTGCCCGCTGCCTGTTTGAAGCGACCAACATAATGGTCCGGAACCGGGACCCGCATAAAAATAACGAAAAAGTATTTTACGAAGAGTTTTGTCGTTTAACGAAACAATCACGGGAACAAATAAAACCAATTGTGGACAATTTTTACCGGGATGTTTTCCCAGGTTTAAGTACCTGGGGCAAAGTACTGCCTCATGCCCGGGAGGTTATCGATGCGGCCCGGGAGAAAAATGTGATCCTGGTTTTGGCTACAAACCCCATATTCCCGGCCGAGGCCATTTTTGAACGTCTTACCTGGAGCGGGATTGATCCGGAAAATTTCAGCCTGGTTACCACCATGGAAAATATGCACTTTTGTAAACCAAACCCTGAGTATTACCTGGAAATATCCCGGCTCATCAAGTGCCCTCCCCCTGATTGCCTGATGGCGGGCAATGATACTGTCGAAGATTTAAGCGCTGCTGAAACCGGCATGGACACCTTCCTGGTAGAGGATTATATCCTGGACCGCAGCCAGGGAAAACCGGCATACACTTACCGGGGCAGTTTAAAAGAACTGGCTTTGTTTGTCGAAACCCTTGCGGCAGGGGAATAGTTAGAAGATACAATCAAGATTTACCTTTTTTAATCCGGACAGCCCGGAGGTAGGGGCCGTTTTCTTCTTCCAGCCTGGCATTGATCACTTTGCCCCGCCAGTGTAAACCTTTAATCTCATTAGAAATTTGAACCCGCAGGTAGTGGGGTGTTAACCCCTCCGCGAAAGAATAAGGGACGACTTTTTCTACCAAAACAGGTTGAACCGAACCGATAAATCTGCGGCGATAATCGGAAGCCATTTTTTCGCCAAGTTCAATCATTTCTTTACTGCGCTTATCTTTGTCCTCACCCGGCACCTGTTCCTTAAAATCGGCTGCGGGAGTACCGGGGCGGGGCGAAAATTTAAACACATGCAGCCTGCTGAAGCCAATATCTTCAATTAGCTTCATACTGCGGCGGTGATGTCTCTTTGTTTCACCGGGAAAGCCGACCAAGACATCGGTACTTAATGACAGGCCGGGTATTTCCTGCTTCAGCCACTTGGCCAGGTACAAAAACTCAATTGCTTCGTAAGGGCGGTTCATCGCTCTTAAAATTTCGCTGTCTCCACTCTGTAAGGGCAAGTGGATATGCGGACAGATGACATTTGAACTGCTGATATGTTCCACAAATTCCGGGGTTATATCGGAAGGCTCCAGTGAGCTGAGGCGCAGCCGAAGCAGGTTGGGAATTGTTTCCAGCTTTTTAAGGAGATCGGTCAGGCTAATCCCGTTAAGATCGACCCCGTAAAGACCCAGGTGTATCCCGGTTAAAACAACCTCACGGCAACCTGATTCCACCAGGGCTTTGGCCCTATTAAAAGCTTCATCCGGCGGCATGCTGCGCAGTGGACCTCTTACCCTGGGGACTATGCAATAACTACAATGCTGGTCACAACCTTCCTGGACTTTCAGAAAACCACGGGTCCGTCCCCTGCGTTTTCGTACCGGCGGCAGCATTTCAAATCCTTCTCTGCCCCTGTGCTCACGCACCAGGTTCAGCTGAGAATTGCGCTCTAACGAAGTAATTATTTCAGGAAGGTTTCCCCGGTTTTGGGTACCTATGATCAAATCCGCCTGCTCCATCTCCTTTATTTTCTCCGGCGCCGCCTGGGCATAACAGCCGGTAACTACTACAACTGCATTGGGCGAAAGACGGCGGGCCCTGCGAATTGCTTTTCTTGATTTATGATCGCTGCTGCCGGTAACGGTACAGGTATTAATTATATAAACATCGGCATGGTTGTTAAAATCGGTGATCCGGTAGCCGGCCTGCTCAAACAAGACCTGCAATGCTTCAGTTTCACAAAAATTAACTTTACAACCGAGGGTATGAAAAGCAGCTTTTTTCTTCAACTTAGAACTCCTTTAGCAGAAAAATCGCCCCATGCAGCCTGAAGCATGGAAACAGCGGCAACTGCAGCAGTCTCGGTGCGTAAAATTCTTGGCCCAAGATGAACAGTGATCCCGCCAGCTTCTTCGATCGCCTTTATTTCTTCACTGTTAAATCCGCCCTCAGGACCGATAAATAAAAGGACAGCCTTATTTTTTGGTTTTGGCCGGCTTAAAACCTCAACCAGGGGAGCATTACCTTCCCTTTCATAAGGAACCAGGGTTTTAGAAGCAGCAATCAAGGGCAAAATTGATTGTAAGCCATGAAGAGGTTCGAGTTGAGGAAGGTAGGCCCGGCGGCACTGCGCAGCGGCTGAGCGGATAATACTACGCCATCGGGTAATTTTTTTTTCTTCTTTACTGCTGTCCAGCCTTGGAACGCTACGTGCGGTTACTACGGGAATGATCCTTTTTATGCCCAGTTCGACCGTCTGCCTGATCACCTGTTCCATTTTTTCACCCTTGGCCAGGGATTGGACAAGGGTGAGCTCAAGAGGTGATTCTGCAGCCGGCAGGTCGTGCTCGAGACGAACCCGGACAATTTCCGGCTCGGAAACAGTAATAACCCCATATTTAACAGCCCCCCGGCCATCGGAAACGGCAGCATGATCACCGGGTTTCAAGCGCAACACCCGGTAGGCGTGCTTTAAATCTTCCTCGTTCAGGGTTATCTCGTTTCCTTTAACCAGCTGCTCTTCTTCCAGGTAAAAGTAGGGCATCAGAGCCTCCCAGCCGGGTATAACTACCCACTGCCAAAAGCATCTTTCATCCGATCAAAGAAACCCCTGTTTTCCAGGCCGACTTTTTCTCCGCTTAAACGGGCAAACTCTTCCAATAATTCCTTTTGTTTAGCAGTAAGCCGCCTGGGAACACTTACTTTCACTTTAACCCGTAAATCTCCCCTGCCTGAACCTTTTAAATGAGGCATTCCATGCCCCTTGAGGCGGAAAGTTTCTCCATCCTGGGTTCCTTCCGGTATTCTCAGGGTAGTGGTTCCATCCATAGTGGGCACTTCTTTTTCCACACCAAGCGCGGCCTGGCTGATACTGATTGTATCCTCAAGCCATAAATCGCTGCCTTTCCTCTGGAATAGCTTGTGGGGGCGAATTCTGAATACCACATAAAGATCTCCGGATGGTCCGCCGCGTGTTCCGGCTTCACCGCCTCCACTGACCCGTAGCCTGGAACCATCTTCAACCCCGGGTGGAATCTCAATTTCTACCTTCCTTTCCTGGACTACTTTACCCTGGGCATTACAGGTCGGGCATGGATCGTTGATCATAACTCCTTCACCACGACAGGTCCGGCAGACTTCCATGCTGATGAACCGGCCGAATGGGGTACTTCTAGAGTACTGCTGCTGTCCGCTGCCTCCACAGGAGGTACAGGTATCGCCATCCAAACCGGACCTGGTTTTCTTACCTTTACAGTCGGGGCAATTTTCTGTTCTTGGAATTGTTATTACTTTGTTTCCGCCACGAAAAGCTTCTTCCAGGGTGATTTCCAGATCATAGCGTAAATGGGTTCCCTGTTCAGGCCCCTGGGATCGGCGCCGGCCTCCCATTCCACCCATTCCGCCAAAGAACTGTTCGAATATCTCGTCAATACCGCCAAAACCGGTAGTGCCAAAACCGGAGCCACCAAAACCATCAAAACCGCCGGCACCACTGCCAAATCCTTCCTGGTGGCCAAAGCGATCATAATGCTCTCTCTTCTGGGGGTCGCCTAAAACATCGTATGCCGCCTTAATTTCCTTGAACTTTTCTTCTGTTTCAGGATCATCCTTGTTAAAATCAGGATGGTACTGCTTGGCCAAACGGCGGTATGCTTTTTTAATTTCTTCACCGGAAGCGTTGCGTTCCACCCCTAAAACTTCATAATAATCTCGCTTACTCATATCCGGATATCACCCTTTTTGACTGTAATTATTCAAAACCTAACAAAACTATCCATCTTTCTTTTCTTAACAGGCAATGCCGGGTTATCCTTCTTAAACAACCCGGGGTCAGTAGTTAAGCTTTCTTTAGTATAATTCAACCCCGCAGATTGTTTCCGGTCGGCCCGGCACTGCTACATATGCTAATTAAGAACACAGGGCTGCTAGCTTTCCCCTTTATCTTCGTCTTCCTGAACATCATAATCGGCATCTACTACATTTTCATCATCAGCAGGGTTTTCTCCTGCTTGCCGGGCATCACTGCCCGCTTCAGCGGTCTGCTGCGCTTCAGCCTGCTGCTGTTCATAAAGCTTGGAAGAAAGCTCGTGCATATAGTTGTTCATTTTATCGGTAGCTTCCTTAATCCGATCCAGGTCTTCACCCTGTGATGCTTCACGTAATTCAGCAATGGCATTTCTAATTTCTTCTGCTTTTTCCGGTTCGACTTTATCCCCCAAATCATTTAAAGATTTTTCTGCGCTATGCGCCAGGGAATCAGCCTGGTTGCGGGCTTCAGCCGCTTCTTTGCGCTTACGGTCTTCCTCGGCAAACTTTTCCGATTCGTTGACCATTTCATCAATTTGCTCTTGATCAAGACCACTCGATGCAGTAATCGTTATCTTCTGTTCCTTATTGGTTGCCAGATCCTTGGCCGAAACATTGACAATACCGTTGGCATCAATATTAAAGGAAACTTCGATCTGGGGCACTCCGCGCGGAGCCGGTGGTATTCCATCAAGCATAAAACGCCCGAGGGTTTTATTATCAGCCGCCATAGCCCTTTCACCCTGTAAAACATGAATATCCACGCTGGTTTGATTATCGGCGGCAGTGGAAAAGATTTGCTTCTTCTCAGTCGGTATAGTGGTATTGCGTTCAATAATCTTGGTAAAAACTCCGCCAAGAGTCTCTATCCCCAGAGAAAGGGGAGTTACATCAAGCAAAAGAACATCTTTTGCTTCCCCGCCAAGCACTCCTGCCTGGTAAGCGGCACCCATGGCCACCACTTCATCAGGATTAACTCCTTTGTGCGGTTCTTTTCCAAGCAGTTTGCGAATACCTTCCTGGACAGCCGGGATCCTGGTCGATCCGCCCACCAGGATAATCTTGTCGATATCATCCGCAGTTAACCCGGCATCGGAAAGGGCTTGCCTGGTCGGTCCCATAGTCTTTTCTATCAGGTCGCCGGTCAACTCCTCAAATTTAGCCCTGGTAAGGGTGATGTTAAGGTGCTTGGGCCCTTCCTGGGTTGCCGTAATAAATGGCAGGTTAATGTCAGTGGAAGGAACTGAAGACAGTTCAACTTTAGCTTTTTCTGCCGCTTCAATTAGCCGTTGTAAGGCCATCCGGTCCTGCAGGAGATCTATCCCCTGGTCTTTTTTGAACTCTTCAGCAATATGATTTACAATTCTTTGGTCAAAATCGTCGCCTCCCAGGCGATTATTCCCGCTGCTGGCTTTAACTTCAACCACATCATCGCCAAGCTCAAGCACGGAAACATCAAAGGTGCCGCCGCCAAGGTCAAAAACCAAGATTTTCTGGTCTTCACCCTGCTTATCAAGCCCGTAAGCCAGGGCTGCCGCAGTCGGTTCGTTAATAATGCGCAAAACTTCCAGTCCGGCTATAGTACCTGCATCTTTAGTCGCCTGACGCTGGCTGTCGGTAAAGTAAGCCGGGACTGTAATTACCGCCTGGGTCACCTGCTCTCCCAGGTAGCTTTCCGCATCGGCTTTTAGTTTTTGTAAAACCATTGCCGAAATTTCCTGGGGAGTATACTCTTTATCATCAATATTAACCTTATGATCCGTACCCATTTCCCTTTTAATCGAAAGAATAGTCCTTTCCGGGTTAGTTACCGCCTGGCGCTTTGCTACCTGGCCCACTAACCTTTGGCCATCTTTAGAAAATGCAACCACTGAGGGAGTGACCCTGCTACCCTCTGCGTTGGCAATAATTTCAGGTTCACTGCCGATCAGCGCTGCAACTGCTGAGTTGGTTGTGCCTAAGTCAATTCCTAATACTTTTCCCATTTTTACTTCCTCCTAAGTCGTAAAGTTTACTAGATTAATCTATTCACGGCAGACCTTCACCATCGCGGGGCGAAGGATCCGATCGCGATGCCAGTAACCTTTTTGTAGAACCTCGGCCACATTACCCGGTTCTACCTCCTCACTTTCCACCTCCATTACTGCATGATGACAGTGGGGATCAAAAGGTTCATCTTCAGCTTCAACCAGGCAAACTCCTTCTTGCTCTAAAACCTGGAAGAGTTGTTTATAGATCATTTCCAGGCCGTCAACATAAGAATCGGGGACATCTTCATCAGAGCGGGCTGTCTCCAGGCCCCTTTCAAGGTTATCTAAAACAGGGAGCAGCTTGCTTAAGAAATCATGCAGGGCATACTCTCTGGCTTCATTTTGTTCTTTCTTGCTAATTCGCCGCAGGTTGTCCATTTCAGCCTGCTTGCGCTTAATACGTTCCAGGAGTTCCTCTTTTTCACGTTCCCATTCTTGCTGTTCATCTTTAACCTTTTCTTCTCCCGAGTCGTATTCTTCTTCGTCTACTATTTCCGCAGGCCCTGTTTCCAGAACCTGGTCGGTTAGATTCTTTTCAGCCTGGATCTCTTCAATCTCTTCGTTTTCTTCTTCAGCCGGTTCACCGGCCCCGGCTGACTTTTCTTCTTCCTGGTTCTCTTTTTCTTCTTCCATCTCCTGACTTGTTTTTCTCTTATCTTTACCGCTCATAGATTATTTCACCTGCTTCATTCAATGATATTAGACATATTAACAAGGGCCACAGGTATTCTTCAGGCCCGTTAGGTAACCCGGGAAGATTTTGTTCCCGGTTTAAGAACTGCTAAGACTCTTATTTAAATGATTGACAAGGTATCGCATAACACTGATAACTCTGCCATAATCCATCCTTGTCGGTCCGAGAACCCCGACAGTACCGAGGGTTTTATCGTGGATGCGATAGGTTCCCGTAATCAAAGTACATTCCTTAATATCTTCAAACTCGTTTTCTGAGCCGATTTTTACAACAATATCATCTTCGATGGAATTATCCTCCAGGATTTTAAATAACAGCGGTTCCTGCTCGAAAAGGTTTAACATCCGACGGATTTTATCTACATCCCTAAATTCCGGTTGATTAAGAATATTAGTTGTACCGCCTAAAAAGACCCTGATCTGCTTTTCTTCTTTCAGGCTTTCCTCAAGCAAGATAAATGCCTGCTCCAAAATTTCCAGGCGGCGGAAAAGATCCCTCTTTAATTCGTTAATCAACGAGGTGGTTACCTGGTCTATGGTCAATCCATAAAGCTTTTGGTTCAGGTAAGAAACAACCTGGTGCAATTCAGTCTGGCTCAACTGCTGCTGCAGGTTGATCACCTTATTCTTAATAAAACCGGTATCGGTAATCAATACCACCAGGCCGCGCTTATCATCAAGCGGCAAAATCCGGATCTGGTGAAAAGCGCTTTTCTTAAACTGCGGCCCCATAATCAATGAAGTTTGGTTAGTAGCCTGCGATAAAACCCTGGTTGAATAGGTAATAATCTGCTCTATTTCCCGCATTTTTTCAGCGCTTAAAGAATTGCTGATATCAAACCCGTCATCCATAATCATTTGATCTTCTTCCAGCAAATTATCCACATAATAGCGATAACCAAGCTGGGTAGGGACTCTGCCGGCGGAAGTATGCGGCTGGACCAGGTACCCCATTTCTTCTAAGTCAGCCATTTCATTCCTGATCGTCGCCGAGCTTAGGCCAACCGGGTAAGCCCTTGCAACAGTTCGCGACCCAACCGGCTCGGCTGTTTTAATATAATTGACTACTACGGCTCGAAGGATCTCTTCTTTTCTTTCATTAAGAGTTGTAGCCATTATCATCACCCCGTTCTATCTTTAGCACTCTTATACTTAGAGTGCTAAAGCTAATAAGAAAATAACATTCTCCAACGGGGTTTGTCAAGTTGAATCGCCCTGGCAAAATTCAAGCATTATTTTATATTAACCGGCTTGTTTTCCTTCCCGATAATTGGCAATCGCATTGTGCAGGGCGTCTGCAGCCAGGTTTGAACAGTGCATTTTTAAAGGAGGCAGCCCGCCAAGCTCATCTGCCACATCTTGATTTGTAACCTGCAGAGCTTCATCCAAAGTTTTTCCCTTAACCAGTTCAGTAAGCATGCTGCTGCTGGCTATAGCCGCCGCACAGCCAAAAGTCTGGAATTTAATATCATCAATCCGTCCATCTTTTAGTTTGAGATATAACTTCATCGTATCGCCACATTTAAAACTGCCGGCGTCCCCAACAGCATCGGCATCCTTAAGCTCTCCAACATTGCGGGGATTATTAAAGTGTTCTACTATTTTATCATTGTACATATATCCTGCTCCTCTCCAATCTAATAACAATAAGTTATTGTGACCGATGATATGTTGGCGACATATTCCTTAACCTTTCCACTATTGGTGGCGCTTTCTCCAAGACTGTTTCCACGTCCGCCTCCGTATTCCCTCTGCCCAGGCTAAAGCGGACTGAACCATGGGCTTCAGAATGTTCGAGCCCGATGGCCGAGAGGACATGTGAGGGTTCAAGAGAGCCGGAAGAACAGGCAGAACCACTTGATGCAGCTATTCCTTCCATGTCCAGGCTAAGCAGCACCGACTCACCTTCTATGTACTTAAAGCTAACATTTACATTGCCGGGCAGGCGTTCATCGGGGTGTCCATTTAAAATAACATCGCCGATACCGAGCAACCCCTTAATTAACCGGTCTCGTAGTGATTCCAGGTGTTTTTTCTTTCCAGGTATTTCTTCCGTCGCCAGCTCAAGGGCCCTGCCCAGGCCGATGATACCTGGAACATTTTCTGTTCCGGGCCTTAGCTTTCTTTCCTGGCCACCTCCCTGGTATAAGGGGGCAATCTTTATTCCCCTGCGCACATAAAGTGCGCCAATCCCCTTTGGCCCATTAAACTTATGTGCCGAAAGAGAGAGAAAATCAACATTCATTTCCTGCACATCCACAGGCAGCTGTCCCACTACCTGCACTGCATCGGTATGAAATAAAATATTATTTTCCCTGGCTAACCTGCCTATCTCCTGAACAGGCTGCATGGTGCCGATCTCATTATTGGCTGCCATAACAGAAATGAGAAAAGTATCATCTTTTATTGCGTTTTTTAACGTTTCGGGATTAACTTTTCCATATTGATCCACAGGAACATAAGTAACCTCGTAACCTTCTTTTTCGAGATCCTTACAAACATCAAGCACGGCATGGTGTTCAACTGAGGAAGTAATAATATGCCCGGAACCATTACGTATTTTAGCTGCCCCCCGTAAGGCCAGGTTATTTGCTTCCGTCCCTCCGGCGGTAAAATAAATTTCTTCAGGTTGGGCGCTTAAAGCCCGGGCGGTTTTCTCCCTCGCTTCTTCAACCGCATTGCGCACTTCTCTTCCCGGTGCATGCAGGCTGGAAGGATTGCCATACTGTCCTTTTAAAAAAGGCATCATTGCTTCCAGGGCCTCTTCCCTTAGAGGTGTTGTCGCTCCGTGATCCATATATATTAGCCGACTTGTCATGATCAATTCCTCCCCGCTGTTATAAAGTTTGGGTCGGCTTTAAGGAAATCAACTCATTAAGGGTGACATCGTCCAGGACATCATTAATTTTATCCCTTAATTTTTCCCAAACCTGCCTGGTCAAACAACCATCTTTATGGTGGCAGCAAGAATCATCCCTGTCCTCTGCCAAACAATCTACCGGAGTTATCGGTCCTTCAACAGAGCGCACTATATCCCCCACCTTGATCTCTTCAGGCGGCCGGGATAATATATAACCCCCCTGTGCACCCCGCACACTTTTAATAAGTTCGGATCGCCTCAGGGCAGGAACTATCTGCTCCAAAAACTTAAGCGATATCTTTTCTTGTTCGGCAATTTCTCTTAAAGGCAAAGGACCTTCTTTATAGTATAATGCAAGAATAGCCATTGCCCTGACCCCATATTCAACTTTAGCCGAAAGTTTCATTTCGATTACAACGACTCCTTTTTAATCCCGACCAAATAACTCGGATATCTACCAAGAAAAAGCATAACACCTGCATCTATTAGTGTCAATGGTCAAACTCCATTTTTTTATCATATTACTTATTTCAAAAAAACAGTAATCCCCAAAGTAAGTTCCACAGTGGACAAAGCTGTAGCATTTAGTCTGGGAAGTTTTTTTGGTAGAATTAAGTCTGGGAAATTTTCCTTTTCAAAACATACAATTGCTTAAAGAAGAACCCCTGAAGGTATAAATTTAATTTCTCCAGGTAGCTGATAAAATCAACAACAAAAAACCGGCAACATTGCCGGTTATAAGGTTAACCTTTTTTATATTGATCCAGGGTGAACCCCGGTTACACTTTCACCACGTTTGCCGCCTGCGGGCCGCGGTTTCCTTCGACAACTTCAAACTCTACTTCCTGGCCTTCTTCAAGGGTTTTAAACCCTTCTTCCTGAATTTCCGAGTAGTGCACGAAAACATCCTTACCTTCATCAATTTCGATGAAGCCGTACCCCTTTTCAGGGTTAAACCATTTAACCTTTCCCTGCATTAAAAAATTACCTCCTAGAATAGCCCTGATAACGAGGGCGTAATATCGTCTAAAGATTAACACAAAATTCGGCAAAAAGCAATCTGGCCAGCCAAAATTTGACTAAACGCCATTAACCAGGTTACTTGAATGCCACAAACCCTTTTATAGCAGGTCGTTTTTTTCTAACCGGGATCACTATCCTTTTCTAAATAAAGAAAGCACCTTGCGCCTTAAGTCGGTATATATCTTCCCCAACCCCGTCTCATAAAGAGTATCCCTGCTGCGGCGTAAAACTTCAAGGGTGGTCGTTTCAACAACTTTCCAGAGCATCTCTTTGTCCGGTGAATTTATAAAATAATCGAGGTTAACCTGGAAAGCCCCCTTGTAAGTTCGGCCTCCACCATTAGGAGTAATTTGTTTTATGATCCGGTTGAGATCGAGAGCACCGCTTTTGGACCTCATTGAAACATCCAGGTACATTTCACCTTTTTGATAATTTTCAATAACGGCAAAAACAGCCACAGTATTGTGCTCACTGTTTTTTAGAACCATATCGGCAGTTATGGCAATTGAGTCCCTGTACCTGGCATCAACGAAACCCAGGCCATAAAAGGCCCAATCCCGGTACAAAACCTCATTTTCCTTTGCTTTTTTATAGTAGTGAAGAGTTTCGGAGGAAGGAGGTGCACTGCTTATCCCCTGCAAGATGGAAGAATCCGCATATTTTGATAAAAACATCAGCGCCTCAAGGTCCAGAGAGGTGATATTGTTATAACGATCAGTATCGGTTTGAAT
>PUKR01000232.1 GCA_003552365.1 Syntrophomonadaceae bacterium | reverse complement strand
ACTTCGACCAGATCAAGTCTTTCCACTTTTCTTAAGGCAAAGCGCTGGGCTATCCATATGGAAACAGCCGTAATCAGCGCGCCCATTAACAGGGCCTGCTCAGATAATTCAGCAGGGATTGTATATAAATCGGTGCTTAATTCTCTTGAGAAACCTTCCATCATGACCCGGGCCAGCGGCAACCCTGCCAGGACGGCAAAGAAGCTGATAAACCACTGTTCAAAAGTAATAACCGAAAAAACTTCCCGGGAAGTCATACCCAGCACTTTCATTGAAGCCAGTTCCCGGTTTCGTTCGGAAAGGATGATAAAGCTTGAGCTATAAATTATGGAAAAAGCAATTACAACTCCTATTAACACGTAAATATAAATCACGAGGCCAAAGGTCTCCATTAGTTCCCGGACTTCCCGGATTTGTTCTTCAGTGCCATCCACTCCGGCGACCAGGTCGCTTTCCCGGTAAAAATCTCTCAGTTTTGCTATGTTAGCCCTAACCTGATCATCCACCGGGGTATGATCAGCTCTCAAAAACTCTTCTGAATTAAGGCCATTTAAACCGCCATCCTTCACATTGACCATAAATGAAGTGGCAAATTCCCCCTGCTGTAAAATATCTTCCACCCCGGTTATCTCCATGTAAGCATTCATTCCCAGGTACTGGGGTATTACCCGGTACACTTCCACAATTTGCTCCCCTTCATTCCCCCGCAGGTACGGGCTTGCCAGTTCAAGGGTCTCTCCTTCTTGAATCGAAAGTTTTTCTGCCAGCCGTTCGGATAAAACAATTCCATGATCGGAAGGCTCTATCCTCTTACCGGCGGCATCCCTGACTATATACATACTGCTTTCTTTGGGGATACCGAGTAAAACTACACTTTCTTCCCGCCAGGCATGAGACAGGCGCACCGGGACCTCGGCTAAAGGCTCCACTCCTGTAACCTGTTCAAGCTCCGCCAGTTCCCTCTCCACCGCTTGCCGAGAAACCGGTTCGGTGAGACTTACCCGGGCATGATAAACTTCTACTTCGTCGTGCTGGTAAAAAACTAACTTATCCACCAGGTCGTTCAGCGACCAGGTTACCACCACTATGGCACAACTCAAGGTGACGCCAATAAAGAGAAAGGCTGTCCTGCTGCGATTCCTGGCCAGGTTACGGACCGCCATTTTACCCTGGATAGTAAGCATGTTTGAAAACAAACCGATCTTTTCCAGTACCGTTTTCCTGCCCGACACCGGTGCCGGTGGTCTAATCGCTTCGGCAGGCTTTAGCTTTAAAGCATGCCTGCACCCCTGGTAACCGGCTGCAAGAAAAATTCCCAGGGAAATCAACATTCCCAGCCCAAAATAGTAAAGTGAAAAATCAACATCAATCTCCGGCACATGGAAAAATTCCAGGAGTAACCAGTTTAACGGGCGAGCCAGGTAAATCCCGGCCGCTCCCCCTGCGAGGCCGCCGATAAAACCCACGGTAAGGCTGTAAGACAGGTAATGCAGCATGATCTCCCGGTTGCTGTAACCGAAAGCTTTTAGAATCCCGATCTGGCCTCGCTGCTGCTCTATCATGCGTTTGAGCATGATGTACAAAATCAAAGCAGCTATAACTAAAAACATTAAAGGAATAGCAAAAGCCATCCTCTGCAGCTGGGCAATTTCTTCACTGAGAATCAAATGGCTGGTTTGATTGTCCCTGGAATAGAGGTTGATTAAACCGTATGGTTCAAGTTCCGGTTCCAGGCGGTCTTTAACCTCTTTAAAGTCAGCCCCTTCCTCCAGGGTAAAAGCCAGGTTGTTAACCCTGCCCTGTAAATCCGGAAAAAGCTTCCAGATCGTGTCTCTTGAAATAAAGGCTATTCCAAACTGCTCAGGGTTGGGATATATTTCTGCTTCCGTACGGAGGGGATAGGTAAACTCCGGGCTCATGGCATATCCTTCAACCGTAATCTCCCTGGATCGCTCCCCGGCAAGGATTTCCAAATCAAATCCCAGTTCAAGCCCGTGTACATCGTAAAACTGGTTATCCACCCAAACTTCAAATTCACCCTGCCGGAGTTCATTTCCCTCCAAAAGCCTAACATCGTTAACCCGGTCCGGTTCATCTATCTCTAAAGAAACAAGCTTCAGGTAAATACCAATGTCGCTTTCAGGATACAGCAGCCTCACTTCCCTGGTAACCCTGCCGCTGACCTGGGCTATCCCCTCAATATGAGCCAATCCTTCAACATCCCGGTAAGGCATGGCCGTGAGCTCGGCAAAACCATCGGCAAAATTTTGTTCCCGGTAAAAAATATCTTTGGAAAGTTCCAGGTTATCGCTGGAAATAGAAAAGGAAGTATAGATCGTTAATCCAAGAACAACCAGCACCAGGCAGGCCAGGTAGGAGCCTTTGTTATTCCAAATATCCCGGTACATCTTCCTGAAAAGCATTACCAGCTCACCTTCTCCGGTGAGAGCGGTTCAGGATTTTCCTTTATCCCATCCACCAGGCCGTCCTTTAAATAAATAACCCGGTCCGCCATGTAACTGATATTGGTGTTATGGGTAATGATCACCACTGCCTTGTTGTAATGACTGCAAAAATCACGCAGGAGCTTCAGTATTTGCTGACCCGTGGGCAAATCAAGGGAACCGGTAGGTTCATCGCATAAAAGCAGGTGGGGGTTTTTAGCCAGGGCCCTGGCAATTGCCACCCTCTGCTGTTCACCCCCGGAGAGCTGGGAAGGAAAGTGTTCCTTGCGATCAATTAAGCCCACCTGTTCTAAAAGTGGATCGATATCCAAAGGGTTGGTAGCAATTTGCACCGAAAGGTGGACATTTTCGTAAGCAGTCAGGTTGGGCATCAGGTTATAAAATTGAAAAATAAAACCAACTTCATTACGCCGGTAAGCAGTGAGGGCCCTCTCACTGGCATTGTGGAGAGGGTTTCCCCTGAAAAATAATTCGCCTTCGCTGGCCTGGTCCATCCCCCCGACTATATTAACCAGGGTGCTTTTGCCCGAACCGCTGTGACCCAAAATCACCACCAGTTCCCCGTCATAAAGGGTAAAATCAACTCCTCTCAGGGCATGGACTGTTACCTCGCCCATCTGGTAACGCTTCTTTATATTGCGGGCCTCGATCAGTTCCAGGCTCAAACCCTTTGCCCCCTTTGAAAAGTTACCCGCCTAATCCTTTTAAAGTCAAATCAGCGATCATTATCCGCATTTAAAAGGGCCCCTTCCCTGGCCAGGCGGAATTCGTGTAAAGCTCTCCGGTAACCAAGCTCCGCTTCATAATGTTCCTGGTGCGCCTCCATAAGCTTTAAATTTACTTCCATCAATTCAAGGCCATCCACCAGCCCTGCCTCGTGACGGGCCTCCAGCCGTTCCAGGGTATTTTTGGCCAGCTCCAACTTTCGCTCTTTCAAGCGGTAGGTATTTTCTGCTTCTTTTACCGACCGGTACGCTTTTTCCACCTGCAAACGGGCATTCCTTTTAGCCTGTTCAAGCTTTAAAGCTTCCTTTTCTCCGTTAACCAGCTCGACCTCTTTTTCATATATCTTTACAGTAAGTCCTTCGTTAACGGCGTGCTCTATTGCTTCCCTCCGGTTTAATTCTTCGGGCTCCGGTTCCGGGGGGGCAACCAGTCTTAAACTCACATCCAAATCATAACCGGTAAGCATTTTTAGTTCACCTAAAATATCTTCCTGCCTCCCTTGAACTGCATCCAGGAGCAGCTGCCCCTGCTCCACCTGGATTACCGCCCGCTCTACTTCCTGCCAGGTAACCATACCCTGCTTGCGCTTTTCTTTCATTAAATCAAACAGTTCTTCCAAATAACCAAGGTTTTGATATAATATTGCTTCTTCCCCTTTTAAAGCAAAGTAGGTATGATAAAGTTTTTCGGCCTGTCCGGTTAGGTTTTCAGCCAGTATTTCCTTCTCAATTTCCAGGCGATTAACCGCATGCTTAAGCCGGGTTTCCTCTTCTTCTAACAAATCAAGCAAGCCCTCAAGCAACCTTCTAATTTCAGCTTCTTCCAAATCAATAATCCGCGCTTCCATTTCTTCTCGCAGCGCTTTGCTTTCTTCCAGGCTTTCTTCGGTCTCTTCTTTTTCTAAAACCATAACCCGGTAATCGGGATTATACTCCGTAACCCGGCCGCTTATACCTTTAAACTCAAGGGTGGTATCCCCACCGGCAGTGCCGGCAGTACCGAGGCTATACGTTGCCAGACCTAATGCAACCAGGGCCGCCAGGAGGAAAAGCACATAATAACGTGAAAATACAGCCATCACCAGGACCTCTCTTAATCAGTATCGTAAAAAACTCTCCGGCCATCTTCGAGTCCTTCCACCCCGGGATCTAAGATCACCAGGTCTCCTTCATTAATACCATCGATAATTTCCGCCTCCTGCCTTGTTTCAGCGCCGACTGTAACATTGCGTACCCGGACCCGGTTATCCACTGCCACCATTAGAGCATCTTCGCCTTCATAAGTAAATAAGGCCCTCCTGGGCACCAGCAAAGCATCTTCAACAACACTGACCACGAACTCCACATCTACTTTGTAACCGGGGCCAAGGTTAATCTCGTCAGGCAAGTCGGGATTGACAGTCACCGTTACCCGTTCTTCTTCAAGCCCCAGCGGTGAAATATCTTCTTCTGCATAAGAAGCTATCCTTTCGACTTCGCCGGAAAATTTAAAATCCTCGTCCCTTCTTTTAAAAGTCATTTCCACTTCCTGGTTTTTATATATTTCTTCGACGTCACGGGTAAGGAGCCTGGTTTCAACGTGTAAAGTTTGCTCCAGGTCATTTTTTTTCAGCAGGCGCATCAATGGGACCTGGGGGCCGGCCACCCCTTTTTCTTCAGCATTTAAATCAGCTACTACCCCTGCAATCGGAGCCTTGATCCGGTGGTTATCTATCCGGGAGTCGACCGTTTGGATTTGCGCATTTAAAGCACTGCGCTGAGATTCCAGGGATTCAACGGCCGAGCGTGCTTCCTTTTTATATTTTTCCGCTTCTTCAAGCTCTATTTTAGTGGCCCAGTCTCTCTGATACAGCACATCAATCCGCCCATAATTATCCTCTGCTGTCTTCAGGGTATCCCGTGCCATTTCTATCTCGGAATTAACAGCCCTTAATTGTGACCGCAGTTCAATTAGCTTTAGTTCCAACTCTTCAGTATCTAAAACAACCAGCAGGTCTCCTTCTCCAACTTCATCGCCTTCTTCAACCGCTACCTCATCAATCGCCGCCTGATAAAGAGAAAAGATGGTCCTTTCATCCTCTGAGACCAGGACTCCATCTTCGGTAAAACTTTCTACTAAATCACCCCGTTCAACCCGGTAAACATCAACCCTGACTCCCTCTAAATACTGAAAAATCAGGGCTCCTGCTATTATCACAAGCAGGACTGAAGCCAGGATGATTTTCCAGTTTCTTTTCATGCCTCTACCTCCAGTGGGGACACCTGTACTTCCGAAAAAAATATGATTTGCCTATAATTTCTATTTGCAACTTTTAATTCCTTTGTTTTTCCACAATTCATAAAAATTACTTGCCGGTTCGTCGCGGCTAATAGCGGCAAGGATAACAATGCTTATTTAACTATTTTTCTTAAGCACCAGGGTAAAAGTTTCAGCTGCCTGTTCCCTGGAGAAAATATAAAACAGTACTATCCACAACCGCCAGAAAAGGTAAAACGGAAAGAGGAAATAAAAATATACGCTGTTGTAGTAGTAATATTCTTCCATCACAGAAAAATTATTTTTCTCAGCCAACCTTTTCAGCTCTTTGGGGGTGCATCGATCATAGTAAGCAGGAAAACCAAGCATATTTCTCATCTTTGGATATACCAGGCTGAGTATTTTATTTTTCAGCTCCTGGGGCAACAAACGATTTAACCTGGCATAAAGGGCGTTTCTGCTCGGGATAAAAATAAGAGCCAATCCCCCCGGCTTTAAAATGCCGGATAAAGAAGTAATAGCAGCTTCGACATCTTTCACATGTTCAAAGAGTGACTGGCAGATAACAAGATCTGCTTCATTTTCACCGGCAAAACAAGAAATATCCGCACACACCTTCTTGTCGTAAATTCCTGCCGGCGCTTTATTCAACTCTTCTTCGCTTATATCAACACCAACAACATAAGCTTTGTAGTATCTTTTAGATTCATAATTTAAGTAAGGGCATTTGCCGCCCCCCACGTCATAGATAACCTGCCCCGCTTTTAAATAGGGGGGCACAATATTGTCCCGGTAATCCTGGTGACCGTCTACCCTGAATTTCCCGGGAAATATCCGGTCGAAATTCCTGCTGAGCCATTCCTGGCTGCGGAAAAAAGCCTTTATAACACGGTTTAAGATAGCAAGTCCGGGCCTCTTCCTCTCATCTTTCATTGCTTTTTTCACTTCTCCGGGACCGGTCATTATCAATCTCCTTAAACTTCAGCCTAAATTGATTAATTTTTGTCCCTGTCTCGCCCTGGTTTAAATTAAAGCTGGCAGGCATCAAATCAGATTTAATCAACAGCCTGGTAGCGGCTAATCCAATCGCTTATTTTACTTTAATTTTTAATCTACTACCTTTTTTATATTAACATCGGCCAAACCGTTTAAGGGTCTTCCACAATCTGGACCAGGATCGCTTCAGACTGGGCCGGGTAACTTTCCATCATGAATTCCGATTTGACTCTCAGCAGCTGTCCGACTCTGTAATAAGCAGTATCTTCAACACTATACCAGACAGCGTCACCGCCGGGACTTTCCTCCAACAAATTTTCAGCAGTCAACTGTAAGGCTTCTTCCCCGGTAATTTCGCTCACAACCAGGATCCTTGAATCACTGATTTCGATAACATAGCCTTCCTGGATTCCACTTTCCTCCGGGTCCAGCTCCCGGTCCGTTATTTCATTATTACCTGCAAGCCCGTCGCCGTTTTCATCAACTCCACAGCCGAAAAGTAAAACAAACAATACTACCGGCACCAGGGCCGGCAAGCCTATAGTTTTAACCAGTCTCATCATCCTAACCTCCCAGTATACAATTATGGCAACTTCTCAACCATGCTGCTTTTAGACTGAAAATATTACAGGTAAAGCAGTTGCAATGGCCATTGAGGCAAAGATTGTAGCCGGTCGGCCTGCATGGAGGCAGGCTGCCAAGGCCTAAAGCCTTAGATGGCGAATGCTAAAGTGTAACCTAAGCGAAAACCTGCAGCTGAGTCGTTGCCATTTCCCTCAGGTGATCTGTCACAAATCCAAAAGCAGAACGGCTGAGCAGAAACCAGTTATGTATTATTTACTTAAAAGACAGCGGCAGGCCAGAAATCGTTCCCAGAAATCCCCGCGCTTACCCTCCTGTTTTTCTGGCCAGGTAAAAAGAACCGGACTTTCCGGTCCTTTCCGGAACGGCCCTAAAAATCACATCTTCAAACCTTCTGTTCAGCAGCTCCGCAAAAGCTTCTTCCTCCTCAGCACACCAAAAACAGGCAATTCCACCCGGCATCAGGCACCGGTCTATTAGCTCCAGCCCTTCGGAAGTATAAATAAAATTATTACCGGGCAGGCTCAGCCAGGTGCTGCCGTTATCGGTATCAACAAACACCACCTGGTATTTTAAAGATTGCTTCCCGGATGCGGATTCTGCTGCGTTTT
>PUKR01000195.1 GCA_003552365.1 Syntrophomonadaceae bacterium | reverse complement strand
CGGAACTTTTTTACTTACTTTCTCAGCCAACCTGATTACCGGTACGTTGGAAAATCCGGTAAAACAGTGATACGCTTCTAACCTGCTCATCTGATCCCTGGCAGTTTCAATTACCTCCTCGCGCCCGTGGCCAATATTACTGTACCACAATCCGGCAAACGCATCGATATATTCATTTCCTTCAATATCATAAACCCTGGCACCGTACCCTCTTTCTATGATCTTCGGACCATTTTCAAGCACCTCCTCAATACTTGAAAACGGGTGGAGGAAATATTCTTTGTCAGCATTCTTTAATTCTTCGATCTCCTGCTTATTGTAATAACCGCCCATCGATCACCACTCCATTCATAAAAAATATCTGACCAACCGAAAACATTCAGCCTTGTCAATAATAACAACGGGGCCCGCATAAACTGCAAGTTCTATATATAGTTGCCAGTTTTCCATTTGATTGGTTAATTCAACACAGAAACTTCTTATCCCTTCAGGTTGGGCTTGACAATAATCACTGCTATTGATAACTTTGCTACAGGATTCAATCTCACCAAATAGAAGGTGTTTGCCGTGATAGATATTTTCAAATACAAAATTTTAACGATTATTCTTGTTATCTGTATGCTTTTCATGGCAGCCGGGTGCCAGGAAGAACCTGATGAGGAAAATGCTTATAACATAGAAACAGATGAAGAATTCCATCAGGCTGTGGAACATATTATGGATCGCTTCTTAAGAGAAGATGATCAAGAAGCGATTTACAACGAACTATTTGAGGAATTTGGCGATCGCTACACAGAAGATGAGATCAGGGTGCATGTACGAGCCCTGCTTGAAGAACAGGAAGATCAGTTAAGCGCCGAACTTGAAATCGTACAGGGCAAAATTGAAGAAGCCGAAGAAAAGATCGCGGAATTGGACGAAGTGCTGGAAGATAAGGCTGATGGCGACGCAATCCAGGAGCTTGAAGAGGAATTGGCTCCCCTTAAAGAGTGGATCGAGAAACTTGATCTCAAGATAGAAGAAACAGAAGATTTTTACAGGAAAATGGAACTTTATGAAGAGAAAGAAAACACCCTGTTAATGACTGCCGAAATCATGGAAAATAAGATAGAAACCGTGGAAAAAAGTGAAGATGAAGAACAGCAGGGTGCCGGGGCATTTTTCAATTATCACCATAATATTGAAGAGCTGAAAGAGAAGGACCAGGAAATACAGGAAGCATATGAAAGCGTTACCGGCGATAACTTTATCAGCGAACAAGTGCTCCATGATGAGCTGCAGAAAAATATAATTCCTGATAGTGAAGATCTGCTTGATGAGCTGGAAGATGTCGAGCTGGATACCGATGAGATCAGGGATGTGCACCAAACCTTTAAAGAAGCCCGGAGCACTTTGCTTCAAGCTTACAGTCTCTGGGTGGAGGCAATCCAGGAAGAGGAACAGGATATGGTAGATGAAGCTATACAATTAGCGGAAGAAGGAGAAACCCTGAGAGAAACTTTTTATAAAGAATTGGAGCAGTTACTTCAGCGCTATACAAATTAAAAGGCTGATGTGGACTAATACTATTAAGAAAGGATGGTTGTGATGGGTTTTGCTCTTTCCAAACTGCAGTTAAAAAGTCCGGCATTTGAGCACCTGGGGAAAATCCCGCAAAAACATACCGGGGAAGGAGAAGATGTTTCACCGGCATTGGAATGGGTTAACGCTCCGGAAGGCACAGGGTCTTATGCCATCATCTGCCACGACCCGGATGCACCGTTAGTTTCACCGGGCAGTTACGGATTTGTCCACTGGGTCCTCTATAACATCCCAGCTTCAGAAACAAAGCTGCCGGAAGGCAGCAAAGATTTCACCACCGGAATAAATGACGCTAAAAAAGAAGGATACATGGGCCCAATGCCACCCGAAGGACACGGCAAGCATCACTATTTCTTTTGGGTTTTAGCCCTGGACAAAGAATTAAACCTGGAAGCAGGCTTAACTCTTTGGCAGTTGTTAGAACGTATTGAGCCTCACGTGATCGGAATGAACCGCCTGGTAGGCACCTATGAACGCGGTTGATTTTTGTACTGTGCAACAATGCAACGGTAAAAGTGTCACCTCAGCCGTGCTGCATATTGGACCGATTATGGTTCATCACAGGAAATGGCGGGCGCCCAGAATCCGGTACGGCTGAGCTGTAACTGGCAAAAATGAAATCTGCTTAGTATAAAACAACTCCCGGGAAAAATATTTTTACCGTGAGTTGTTTTATGTTAAAATTACTACGGTTAAAACCCGAATTATTTAAAGCGAAATACTGTTAATTACTAGCTGGAAAACGAGGCTGCTATGAAAAACAACCAGGAGCAAAAAGTTGACCAGGAAAAACTAAAAGAATCCGTACTGGGTGAGGCAGGTAAGGAACAGCAGGAATACCCCCGGCGAAAAAAAATCGGCCTGCTTGCAGGCCCCTTATTTTTCTTACTATGCCTGGCCTTTTTACCTGTAAGCGAATCCTTTAGCCTCCCGATGAGAAATGCTTTAGCCTCCACCGGGTGGATTGCCATATGGTGGCTTACCGAGGCGGTGCCCATTCCCGCGACTTCTATGCTTCCCCTGCTGCTGTTTCCATTAACCGGGGTGATGGAGTTTAGAGATACAGCGGTGGGTTACGCCGATTCAATCGTATTCCTTTTCCTGGGCGGTTTTATAATCGCTGCCGCTATGCAGCGTTGGAACCTGCACCGCAGAATTGCCTTAACCATAGTTAAAGCAATGGGTCCTAAACCAACCCGCCTTATTTTTGGGTTCATGCTGGCCACCGGCTTTCTATCCATGTGGATCAGCAACACGGCCACTTCGATGATGCTCATGCCGGTGGGATTGGCCGTGATCCTGCAACTGGCCCGAATAATTAAAGAACAAAATTTAGAAATTGAGGTAGAGGCGGGTAAATTCGCCTTTGGGACAGCCCTGATGCTAGGGATTGCTTATTCTGCTTCCATAGGGGGCATGGGCACCCTGATTGGAACTCCTCCAAATGCAATTTTCGCTTCAGTTGCCGAAAGTTCCCTGGAAACTGACATATCATTTTTAGACTGGATAATTTTTGGATTCCCCCTGGCCATGGTCTTCATCATTGTCGCCTGGTTTTACCTGGTAAAATACTTTAAACTGGATAAAATTAAAGAACTGGTGGCAGACGCCAGTATTATAGAAAACGAAATAAAACAGCTCGGCCCGATGAAAGCGGAAGAAAAGAAGGTACTCGCGGTTTTTTCCCTGGTAGCCCTGGGATGGATCACCCGCGGCTTAATTTTTGAAGAACTCTTGCCGGCCTTAAACGACTCAATGATCGCTATTGCCGGGGCCTTGATCCTGTTCATCCTGCCCTCTGATTTTAACAGGGGAACTTTCATTTTAGACTGGGACAGCGCAGTAAAAATACCCTGGGGCATACTGATTCTTTTTGGTGGGGGCATCGCCATTGCCGGTAGTTTTGAGGAATCGGGGCTTACCGAATGGCTCGGCCAACAGCTGGCAATTCTGCAGGATACCCCGCCGCTGCTGGTTATCTTCGGTATCTTCGCCCTGGTAGTATTTCTTTCCAATATAACCTCCAACACCGGCACCGTATCGATGATCTTGCCGGTAATGATCGCTATGGCCGGGGCTATGGCCATCCATCCCCTTGGATTTATGATCGTAGCCACCTCAGCAGCTTCATTTGCTTTTATTCTTCCCGTGGCTACCCCGCCTAACGCTGTTATTTTCAGCAGCGGCTATGTTCCGATTGAAAAAATGGCCCGGGTAGGGCTGGGGATAACTTTGATCACAATTTTACTGCTCCCGCTTATCCTTTACCTGTGGCTGCCCCTAACCTGGGGAATCAGTATAAATTAAACGCTTTACAAAAAACAGCTTAAAGCGAAACTATTAACCATAAAAATGATAATTGTGCCTGCTGAGCATTAAATGATAATTTATTAATAAAATTCAGCGCTGCCAAAGCACCCAAAGCTCACACGACTGGCGGCATTTACGAAGAACAAAGGGTCCCTGCTTGACAGTTAGAATTAAGCGTGTTAGCATTTCGGCAACAATAAGCAGGTTTTACATGTTTAAATCACAGCCTGCCCGGTAAACTATGAAAAAAACAATCCATCGATACCTTCATATTATAAAAAAAACCGTCCATTTTCTAACGGTCGGAATTTGGCAGATCCCGTTAAAAAGTTTATCGCCGGGTAAAAGCTTCCTGCTTAATCAGCTGCGGATATTAATTATTGCTTTCCGGGGCGTTAAGGAAGACAACCTTTTGCTGAGAGCCCCCGCCCTCACCTTTTATTCGCTTTTAAGCATAGTCCCCTTTGCTACCCTGTCATTCGGCATTGCCCAGGGCTTTGGCCTGGAAATGTACCTGGAAAGACAGTTAAAAGAAGCCTTGGCCGGTCAAGAAGAAGTATACTTCTGGATCATGGAACTAAGTGAGACTCTACTTCAGGAGATTCACAGGGGCACTGTAGCGATCTTCGGTTTACTCCTCCTCATGTATACGGTAACCATGCTATTATCCAATATCGAAAAGTCATTTAACGAAATTTGGCAGGTAAAAAGAGGGAGGCCATTATCCCGCAAAATCAGCGACTATTTCGCGATGATGTTTATCGCCCCCCTGCTTTTTGTTATATCCGGAGTGACCACAGTTTACCTCACCACCCGGATTGAGCAAATAAGCATTGCCATCTTAAACCCGCTCTTGCTAATTTTTGTCCAGCTGATTCCCTATATTCTGATCTGGAGCCTTTTTACCCTGCTTTACATGGTAATGCCCAACACCAGGGTTCAATTTTCCTCGGCCTTGATTGCGGGAGTGGTTGCGGGAACAATATTCCAGTTAATCCAGTGGGGTTACGTGACCTTTCAAATCGGCGCCGCACGCTACGGCACTATGTACGGCTCCCTTGCCGCCCTGCCGCTTTTGATGGTCTGGATGCAAGCAAGCTGGGTCGTAATTCTTTTCGGAGCAGAACTTTCTTTTGCCAACCACCACGTGGAAAGTTATGAATTTGAAACAGAAACCAGGAATATTAGCCCCTTCAATAAAAAAATACTTGCCATCTATATCCTTCACCTGGTGGTGCGAAACTTTAAAAAAGGTGAAAAACCGGTTACTCCCAAACAAATTTCAAGTGCCCTGCAAATTCCTAACACCATGGTACGAAAGCTGTTAAACGATCTGGGTGCTGTAAACCTGGTCAGTGAAACCAGGACAGAACACTCCAAGGAAAGTGCCTACCAGCCGGCCGTGGACCCAAATATGATCAGTATCAAAATGGCCCTGGAACGCCTGGAACACAATGGGACGGACAGGCTTGTCGCCAAACCTTCCCCCACCCTGGAAACAATAAAAAGTTCCCTGGAAGAGTTTTATAGCCTAATCGAGAAATCTAACCATAATAAACTGTTAAAAGATTTATAACTGGTATTTTAAGAAGCCTGATGAACCCTGATTGAAGCTAAGTTGCAGCTGCTGTTTGGGGAATAATTAGGCCAAAAGGAGAATAAACATGGCAGTAATCTATCTTGTCCGTCACGGGCAAACAAAATGGAACCGGGAAGAAGTATTCAGGGGCCAGGCAGATATTCCCCTGAACGATTTTGGACGCTGCCAGGCAGAGGCCCTGGGCAAAACATTGCGAAATGAAGAATTAAATAATCCAGTCCTGGTTGCCAGCCCTTTAAAAAGAGCTACAGAAACGGCTGAGATAGTCTCGGCGCACCTGGACGATATATCAATAAGCAAAGACTCTTCATACCTGGATATATCCTACGGAGAGTGGGAGGGAAAGCCTCTTACAGAAATCAGAAAAAAATACCCGGAGCTATACCAGGCCTGGCTAAAACATCCCGAAGAAGTGATTTTCCCCGGAGGAGAAACCTTAAAAAATGCTGCTGACCGGGCCGAAAAAGGCATCTTCCAGGCAGTTAAAAACAACCCGGAAGGACATACAATAATATTTGCCCACCGAGCCATTAACAAGGTGTTACTTTGCCGCCTGCTGGGACTCGGTGAACAGGGCTTCTGGAAAATACGCCAGGATACGGCCTGCCTGAACGAACTAGCTTTCAGCAACCGGAGCTTTATCCTGGTGAAGCTTAACGATACCTGTCACTTGCGGGATATGGAAAGGGATGCCGGAGATTTTTAAATCAGGCACTTGCGTAAATGGCTTTGCGCGGCTAGCTATCTTATAGCCTTAAAGACAAAGACTACCCGGCATGGCAACGACATTATATTCGGCAGGCCGAAAATTTAGCTTATTGCTCCCAGGGACCATATAAAGAATGCTTGAGGTTTCTAACCGCTTCTCCTCTCAACTCAAAAGTTACATAGCTAAGTTCATTTTCAAACTGCCCGGCCTGAATACTCAAGGTATCGCCGAGCTGTTTTGCCCAAATACCCCCGTTATACCTGGGAGACTCGTGGATATGGCCGTGGATGGTCACCAGTGGCTTATTATCCATGATAAAATTGTAAACTGCCGGACTGCCGACTGCATCACCGGTAGCACAAAGATCAAGCCCGGCATAAGCCGGGGGATCATGGATCAGCCATACTGAACGCCTTAAATTCTTCGTCACCCGCTTCATATTTTCAAGGGACCGCTTGACCGGCATTTTATTTTTAAGGTAAGCTTCCAGGTCTGGGATGGTAATTATCTCGTTGCTGCTATCAATTTCCGCCGGAGGTCCAAGCTGAACCGGGTCTATATAACACTCATTTTCACTGTCAGGCGCCACCCAGTACTTATAGGCAAATGGGTAATCCCTGATCCAGGGACAACCGCAAAATTCATAACCTTCAATTTCTTTTACCCGGTCGGACACAAAATGCCACAACCCCTCTTGATCACCGGCTTCCATTTCCGGGATAAACAGGTGATTGTCATCATTGCCGAGGATCACCGCCAGCTCGGCCCCGGTTTTCACAATTGTCCGGGCATGTTTTTTTAAGCGGGGCCCAAAATCTACCTGGGCCATAATACCATCGTGCTTGGGCAGCAGGTCCCCGGCAATTGCCACTACTGCCGGTTTTTCTTTCTTTACTGCTTCTTCAAGCATGATCCAGTGCTCTTCAGATTGATGCACATCCGCCAGGGCTAATACCTTCACTATGCTGTCACATCCTTTCAGTTGTCTTTTGCCACTGCCCAGCAAGGCTCAACAGATCCTGTATTTTTATGTCTTAATTACAAAGCCAATAACCGTCGCTTAAAAGGATTAACCACACCCGGGGGCGAATATAGATTATGAGCCATAAAGCCACAGGCTAAAAACCCAGGAGGTGACGCTTAAATGGTAAATGACCGCCCTTTTGAAGAAATCAACATAGGAGACAAAGCCAGTTTTTCCAAAACAATCAGTGAAGCAGACATTTATAACTTTGCCGGAATCACAGGAGATTTTAACCCCGTCCATGTCAATGAAGAGTATGCCGGCAAAAGTCGTTTCAAAAAACGCATCGCCCATGGAATGCTTACCGCATCTCTAATCTCTACAGTGCTGGGAACCGACCTGCCCGGCGCCAATACCATTTATATGTCCCAGGAAGTAAAGTTTACCGCTCCCGCCTACATTGGCGATACCCTTACTG
>PUKR01000175.1 GCA_003552365.1 Syntrophomonadaceae bacterium | reverse complement strand
TTTACGAAAATTTCCATGCTAATGCCTCCTTCAACAAAAATTAGGTATTTTCCATTAAACAGTATTCGCTAATTATTTCATTTTCCCTTTTTTTTAATGCAAAATCCATAGATAAAAATAGAAGGGAGCAGGCACCGGGAATGATTTTGTTTCCCTTACCAATTTACATGCCACCTCTCAAAATGTTTTGCAGCGGTGATTTTATGGTTACCGCCTGCTAATAATGTGGATAATATGAATTAGTTATACAACAAGCGGGTTCTGCCTGTGGATAACTCTGTGCATACTGTTAACAGAACAGGTATTTGCTTTGTGAAAAACCCTGTTTTAGGGGTTAAAATTTTATTTTTCATTAATTTAGGTTACATAAAACTATTTTCACATAGCCTGATTGCCAGGCAATTTTTTTATTAATGAAGGATATTTAGATTGCAAATAATCGGAATCTGTGCTATTAATATAGTTAATAATCTGTAGTTGAGGAGGTTTAAAATGAACAAATTGAAAATGACACTTTTAACCCTGGCTATCCTGGCTTTGCTGTTACTGCCTGGATGTAATGGCGGGGTCTGATGAGTTTAGATCGGAACCGGTTCGGTTCCTGATAGAAACCGAAAAGCTTACAATATTTGCAGCTCGTCATTTAAACCGGTTAACTGGACCGCCCGGTTAAAGTTAACCACAAAGGTATCTTCTATGCCAACCGTCCCTTCGCTGGGAAAGATGAATTTCGGTTCCAGTGCAAAAACCATGCCTTCTTCCAGGGGCAGATCCAGACCGCGGGCCAGAACGGGCAGTTCATCCAATTCCAGGCCCACACCGTGGCCGATAAAGTTTATTTTTTCTACGTAACCCATGAAATGATTGTTAAGCCCAGCCCTGTCAGCCATTTCTTCAGCTTTGGCAAATAAAGTGGAGCAGGTCACACCTGGTTTTGCCATTTCCGCAATAGTTTTTTTTATATTTACTGCTTGCTGGTAAGCTTCCAGGAGATGAAGAGCAGGTCTGCCCAGGGAGTAAATCCTGGTTTGATCGACCATGTATCCACCAAGCACGCTGACAAAATCGATCAGGATCGGTTCATGTCGCTTGATTGTTGAGATTCCTGCGCCCTGTGGAAAAGAGGGATTGAGCCCCGGTCCCCCGGTAGGCCCATCAAAAAAAGTTAACGCTGCGGCATTGTCACCGCTCATAATGTGTCCGTAGTGCATTTCCTGGTTGAACCCGCGCATCCGAACAACCCCCTGGTGCCCGAGGGTTCGAGCATGGTACTCAAGATGGCCGGCCAATTCGACTTCGCTCATGCCTTCCTGGATGACTTTGCTTGCATGGTTAAAGACTGAACTGCTAATTTTTGCCGCTTCTTTCATCATATTTAACTCATAGTCGGATTTAACGGCTCTTACTTTGCGGACTTGTTTAGAAATGTCAACAACCTCATAGTCTTCAAGCATTTTTTTATAGCGCAGGTAAAGATTTGCGGGGAGGACATCGGCTTCCAGGCCGATCTGGTTTCCGGCAGCAAAAATGTCTTTGATTTGCCCGATTAATTCTTCCCAGCCCAAAAAGGGCACCACTTTTTCCAGGGCACTTTCCTGTTGGGCCCGGGCAAGAGATTTTTTTACCACCAAAACAGGCTCTCCTTCTGCCGGAATAAGCAGGTGCCCGTTTTGGCCGGTTCCGCTAAAATAAAAAAGGTCGGCCCGCTGCACCAGCAAAGCCCCGGCTATTCCATCTTTTTGCATTCTTGCTTGTAGACTATTTACCCTTTTGTACAGTTCATCTTTCGGGATCATCGTCTGCTACCTCCTAAGTTTGATAAAGAGTTAAATCTATTTTGATGGATGGCATTCTATTACTTGAACAACAAAATAAAAATGGAGCGCGTTTACTTAATGATAACATATAAATGCGTTAATATTAAGCAAAGCGCCCCAGCATTAATTAATCATGCCTATATTGGTTGATTTGGCCTTTCACAGACTAAGCCTTTTCAAATAGGCCGGCAGCTCCCATGCCTCCCCCGATGCACATTGAAACGACTCCGTAGCGTGAATTGCGGCGGGTCATTTCATGGAGCAGGGTAGCGGTAAGTTTAGCCCCGGTGCAGCCTAATGGATGTCCCAGGGCAATCGCTCCACCGTTGACATTAACTGTGTCCGGGTTAAGCCCCAGTTCTCTGATGCAGTAAAGGGCCTGGGAAGCAAAGGCTTCGTTAAGTTCAACCAGGTCGATGTCGTCGATTTTTTTGCCGGTAAGTTTCATCAGCTTTGGTATGGCTACAGACGGTCCGATACCCATAATTTCGGGAGGACAGCCGGCCACACCGAAGCCGCGGAAAACAGCTATCGGTTTTAACCCCAAAGCTTTTGCTTTGTCTGCAGACATTACTACCGTAGCAGCAGCTCCGTCACTGGTTTGAGAGGAATTACCGGCAGTTACACTGCCTTTGGCGTGAAAAGGCGAGCGCAGCCTGGATAAGGCTTCTAAACTTGTATCCGGGCGTACGCCTTCGTCGACTTCGAACGTTTTTTCTTTCTCAACTATTTGGTTATCCGGCCCGGGTTCGCGTTCTACTACCTTCAGGGGGACGATTTCATCTTTAAAACGCCCTTCCTTGATTGCAGATGCTGCTTTTTGATGGCTGCTCAGGGCAAACTGGTCCTGGTCTTCACGTGAAATATTGTAACGCTGGGCTACAAATTCAGCAGTTATGCCCATCGGAGTGTAAGCTTCAATATGGTCTTCGACAAGCCTGGGGCTTGGGGCAAGCTTGTTCCCGCCCATGGGGACCATACTCATGCTTTCTACCCCACCGGCAACGATTACGTCGGCAAAGCCGCACATGATCCGTTCGGCAGCCATTGCAATTGCCTGCAACCCCGAAGAACAAAACCTGTTTACGGTTTGGCCGGGAACCTCGACTGGCAGGCCTGCTTGTAAAGCAACAATTCTGGCTATGTTGGCGCCTTGCTCGGCTTCGGGAAAAGAGCAGCCCAAGATTAAGTCTTCAATTTCTGCGCTGTCCAGGCCTTTAGCGCGGGAAATCGCTTCCTTGACTGCGGTGGTTCCCATATCTTCAGGCCTTGTATTGCGCAGAGTGCCGCGCGGGGCCCTGCCGATTGCTGTTCTGACAGTGGAAACAATAACAGCTTCTTTCATTCTTTTACCTCCTCCTTTAATTCCTTAAAGGTTTGCCTGTGGTGAGCATATGGTTGATCCGGTCCATGGTTTTTTCTTCACCACAAAGTCTTAGGAAAGCTTCTCTTTCAATATCCAACAGGTATTGTTCGCTAACGTATGAATTGGGTTTTATGTTGCCTCCGCAGATTACAAAGGCGATTTCGTTTGCTATCTTTTGATCATGATCACTAATATATTCTCCCCAGCGCATATTTTGAACACCTGCTTTGAATGTGGCTACGCCATACTCGCCCAGAACTTTGATTGGTTTTTGTTCCGGTGGTTCGAATCCTTCCAGGTTCATGGCCAAAGCGGTATTTTTGGCATCATGAAGTAGAAAGTCCTGGTTGATGCTTACTTTGTCGGTAGGACGCATAAAACCTAATTCCTGGGCCTGTCGAGCGCTGGTTGCTACGGTTGACATGGCAATTGCTTCAAATGCTTTTTGGACATAAGGTAACATATCTACTTTGGTATCTTCCCTCAATCCTTCGGTAAAGCGAATCAGCAACTCTTTGTTACCGCCACCGCCCGGTAAAAGGCCAACACCCATTTCAACCTGTCCCATGTAAGTTTCGGCCGCGGCATGAATACGGTTACAATGGAGCACTATTTCCATACCGCCGCCAAGGGTCATTTGGAATGGAGCACCGACAACGGGTATTTTTGAATATTTCATGGCCATCATGGCATCCTGGAATTTTTTGATAAAACTATTGAGCATATCCCATTCTCCGCCTTGAGCGGCCATCATAACCAATCCCACATTTGCTCCGACACAAAAGTGGTTTTCCTGGTTGCCGACTACCATGCCGGTATAATTCTTTTCAGCCTCTTCCAGGGCTTCATATATAAAGTCTATAAAGCCAGGTGAGATTGCCTGCCTTTGAGTGTGCATTTCCAGGCAGCAGATTCCGTCACCTAAATCTACCAGGCTTCCCTCGTCATCGCCTTTGATCAGTTTGTTTTGCTTTTTCAAGGAGGGCAGGCTGATTATTTCCGGGCTAATCGGCACCTGCTTGTACTCTTTCGAAGCAAAGTCGTAGTAATAGAAGGTGCCATCTTCCTTTTCTTTGTAGAAACTTTCAAAGCCCTTTTCTAGCATTTCTTGAACGTTTGCCGGGATTTCTTCACCTTCATTTTTCATTCTTTCTACACTTTCTTTTACACCAATAGCATCCCAGGTTTCGAAGGGGCCGAGTTCCCAGTTAAATCCCCAGCGCATTGCCCGGTCCACATTGATTATGTCATCGGCAATTTCCGGAATTAACTTGGCTGTGTAGAGCAGCAGGCGTTTAGTGAGGTTCCATGCGAACTGCCCTGCTTCGTCCTCGGATTCAACAAGCATTTTTAATCCATCTTTTAAACCGGCCTGTTTAGTTTTAGATAATATATCGAATTTAGGCTTTTGCCTGGGCCTGTATTCCATTTTTTCATAATCAAGCGCAAGTATTTCGGAACCGCTTTCGCCCTTGACTTTTTTATAGAACCCCTGTTGTGTTTTATCACCGAGCATGTTGTTTTCAATCATTTTGTTGACGAATTCGGGTAACTCAAACATTTCTTTGTCTTCGGGGTCATCTGACTTTTCTCGAATGGTACGGGCTACGTGGACGAATGTGTCCAGGCCAACCATGTCGCCGGTACGGAAAGAAGCGCTTTTAGGGTGCCCCATTGGCGGACCGGTTATAGCGTCAACCGCTTCTATACTCATGTTTTTCTGCTCCATGAGCTTGATCGTATAAACCATGCCATAAATACCGATGCGGTTGGCTATAAAGTTAGGAGTATCTTTTGCGAAGACAACCCCCTTGCCCAGGGTCTTTTCGCAGAAGCGGTGCATATAATTGAGGACTTCTTCGGATGTATCCTGGCAAGGAATAAGTTCTAAAAGCCTCATATAGCGCGGGGGATTAAAGAAGTGTGTCCCAAGAAAATGCCTGCGAAACTCCGGAGAGTTTTCGGAGACCATTTCATTGATGGACAGGCCGGAAGTGTTCGAGGAAACAATGGTCCCTTCGGTCCAGTTTTCTTCGACCTGCTTAAATACTTTCTTTTTAATTTCCATATTTTCTACAATTACTTCTACAATCCAGTCGACATCTTTTAGCTTGTCCATGTCGTCTTCGAAGTTGCCGGGGGTAATCCTCTCAATATAGGATTTACGGTAAAGCGGGTTTAGTTTTTGCTTGAGCAAGTCATTTTTCCCGTTTACTGCCAGGCGATTGCGCACTTCCGGGCTTTCCAGGGTTAACCCTTTTTTTTGCTCTTCTTCAGTTAGTTCGCGGGGAACAATATCAAGCAGTAATACCGGGATGCCTACATTAGCCAAATGGGCGGCTATGGTAGCCCCCATTACCCCGGCACCCATGACGGCAGCCTTTTTAATTTCTTTCAAGGCCATCTAAATACCTCCTTCATAACATTGTGGTGAGCTTTGATCAGCTAGATTTGAACAAGAAAACATCTTTACTGCAGGCCTCTAACCAGCATATCGAATACAGGAACTTTAAGTTTAGCAAGGCTATAAGGTTTACCGGACATTACCCAGCAGGTTATAACTTCGTCAATAGCGCCAAAGACAACTTTTCGGGCTGTTCGCACGTCTAAATTTTGCCGGTAGAGTCCCTGTGACTTACCTTCTATGATCACCTCCTCGATCAGGTTGAAATAATTTTTTAGCGGTTTAGAAATACCTTCATTAATAGTGTTATCTATTTGTCTTAATTCAATTTGGGTAACTTTGGCCTGATCCGGATTATTGCCAAGGGTGGTCAAGTGATAGGTAATGACCGTTTTTAATTTGTCGTTGGCATCTATGCACCGGGTAAGTTCCTCCTTTAAACCGTCGACAAAACGGTTCATCATGGTTTGGAACAGGGAGACCAGGATGTCTTCCTTATTGGTAAAGTATATATAAACAGTGCCGTCCGCAACACCCGCTTCACCGGCGATATCGGCGATCCGGGTGCGATGGTAACCGGTGCGGGCAAAAGTTTTTACCGCTGCATCTAAAATTACCTGGCGTTTTTCTCCGGTCCGTTTGACCAAGTTTAGCCTCCCAGTGTGGTAATCAATAAATGAATGAGGGCTCATTCGTTCCTATTGTATATTAATTTCGGATGATGATCAAGGTAAATTATATATTTTAAGAAAATAAAATGAAAAAAATATATCAGGCGTTGATGCAGGGATAATAAAGGGAAAAGCGTGAAATAGTTATTGTTGTAACCAGAAATTTTCTGTGATAATATAATAATTGTTTTAGCGCCTGTGCTATGGGCGTTTTTTTGATTCACCTTTTATTTTTTATAGGTTTTATGGTAATATTATAACTTGGGCTAGAAAAGTTGTTAACGAAGGAAAGAGAGGAGCAAAGATATGTTAAATCGCTGGGAAAAAATAGAGGACAACAAGATAAAGCTGGAAATAGAGGTTGACGCTGGTGAGGTTGATTCGGCCCTGGACAAGGCTTACCGCAAAGTGGTCAAAAAGGTAAATTTGCCCGGCTTCCGAAAAGGCAAGGTTCCCCGCAAAATCCTTGAGGCCCGGTTTGGTCAGGAAGTCCTGCATGAAGATGCTCTTGAGGAGCTGGTTCCTCCCGCATACGAAAAGGCGCTGGATGAATCCGGGATAGACCCGATTAACCAGCCTGAATTCGACCTGGTGCAAATTGAAGAAGGAAAACCGCTTCTTTTTAATGCCATTGTGGAAGTGCTTCCCGATGTTGAACTTGGCGAATACAAGGGATTGGAAGCTGAGCAGGAAGAAGTGGAAGTTGATGATATGCAGGTGGATCATCATTTATATATGCTGCGGGAACAAAATGCCCGTTTGGTACCCCGTGAGGATCGGCCGGCCCAGCACGGCGATCTCCTGCTGATTGATTTTAAAGGTTATGTAGACGGGGAGCCTTTTGAGGGGGGAGAAGCTGAGAATTACTCGTTGGAGTTGGGTTCGCAGTCCTTTATCCCCGGATTTGAAGATCAGCTGGTAGGGGTTAACCTTGATGAAGAAACCGAGGTAACAGTTAACTTTCCCGAAGATTACCGTAATGAAGAATTAGCCGGCAAAGAGGCTGTTTTTACTGTGAAGATCAAGCAAATCAAAGAAAAGCAGTTACCTGAACTTGATGATGAATTTGTAAAGGAAATAAGTGAATTTGAAACTCTTGAAGAAATGAAAGCCGATCTTAAGGAAAAAATGCTTAAAAATGCCGAAGAGCAGTCGAAAACTAAGCTTGAAGAATCTTTAATAGAAAAGGTAACGGAAGCTTCCGAGGTTAAACTGCCGGATGTGCTGGTAGAGCGCCAAATTGAACGCATGATGGGCGACATGGAGAATTACCTTCGACAGCAGGGACTCGGTATGGATCAGTTCCTGGAATTGTCCGGGAAAACCAGGGAAGAGCTGCAAGAAGAAAATCGTCCGGAAGCGGAAAGAAGAACCAAGGCCAATCTTGTTCTTGATGCTATCGTTAAAAAAGAAGGAATATCCGTTGAAGACAGCGAAGTAGATGATAAGATTAGCGGCATTGCCGAGGAACACAATGACGATTTCGAGAGGGTTAAAGGAATCCTGGAGAAACAGGGGCGTTTGCCGGCAATTAAAGAGGAAATGCGAATACGCAAGGCTGTAGACTTAATTGTTGAAAATGCAAACATTACTATGGTGAAGAAAGAGCAGGAAAGTGAAAACGAAGATGCCGGGCAACAGCAGGAACAGCAGCCTGGGGAAGTTGGAAATGCCGGGCAAAATGAAGATATTGAAGATGAAAAAGAAAAAGAAGACAAAGATGAGTAACTTTATGTTACTATGAAGACAGGCAAAGGGTTTAGATTAAAAATTAAGAGGGAGGATTATTTTAGATGAGTGTTTTAGTGCCAATGGTTGTAGAGCAAACATCCCGTGGTGAACGGGCTTATGATATTTATTCGAGGCTGTTAAAAGACAGGATCATTTTTTTGGGCAGTGCGATTGATGATAATGTGGCCAACCTGGTAGTGGCCCAGATGCTTTTTTTAGAATCGGAAGACCCGAAAAAGGATATTAATCTTTATATCAATACACCAGGCGGCGCTGTTTATGCCGGAATGGCCATATATGATACAATGCGTTATGTGAAACCGAATATATCCACTATCTGCGTTGGCCTGGCTGCCAGTTTTGGTGCCGTTTTGCTGGCGGCAGGAAGCAAGGGTAAGCGCTATGCCCTGCCTCATTCGAGGATCATGCTGCACCAGCCGGCCGGTGGAGCTCAAGGCCAGGCAGTTGATATAGATATCCATGCCCGGGAAATCCTGAAAGTGAGAGAAACTCTAAACGAAATCCTTTCAGACCATACCGGGCAATCGGTTGAAACAATAGCTAAAGATACCGATCGCGATTTCTTCATGTCGGCTGAGGACTCTATAAAGTACGGTTTGATTGATGAAATTTTAAGTAACAGATCCTAAAAGTGGAGACGAGGTGATTTCTCCCAATGTTCAAATTTAATGAAGAAAAAGGTCAGCTCAAATGCTCTTTTTGTGGAAAATCCCAGGAGCAGGTCCGCAAACTGGTTGCCGGTCCCGGGGTTTATATTTGCGATGAGTGTATTGAGCTGTGCAACGAGATTATCGAAGAAGAAATAGGCGAAGAGTCTGATTTTAGTTACGTCGATCTTCCCAAGCCACAAGATATTAACGACGTTCTCGACCAATATGTTATCGGCCAGGAAGACGCCAAGAAAAGCCTTTCGGTTGCGGTTTATAACCACTACAAGCGGGTAAACGCCGGTCAGAAGGTCGAAGATGTTGAATTGCAGAAGAGCAACATTGTCCTGATTGGGCCTACCGGGGTAGGTAAAACTTTACTTGCCCAGACCTTAGCCCGGATCTTGAATGTTCCTTTTGCCATTGCCGATGCAACCTCACTTACTGAAGCCGGTTATGTAGGCGAAGACGTGGAAAACATTCTTTTGAAATTGATCCAGGCTGCCGATTATGATCTCGAGAAAGCGGAAAAGGGCATAGTTTATATTGATGAAATCGATAAGGTTGCCCGTAAAACCGACAATCCTTCCATCACCAGGGATGTTTCCGGGGAGGGGGTTCAGCAGGCCCTGCTAAAAATCCTGGAAGGGACAGTAGCCAGTGTTCCGCCTCAGGGTGGTCGCAAGCATCCCCACCAGGAATTCATGCAGATCGACACCACCGATATTCTGTTTATCTGTGGCGGGGCTTTTGATGGTTTGGAAAAAATAGTTCAAAATCGGGTCGGCAATAAGGGTATCGGTTTTGGTGCCGAAGTCCTGGAAAAAGACGACAAAGATTTGAGTGCCATCCTGAAGCAGATCCTGCCCCAGGACTTGCTTAAATACGGACTGATTCCCGAATTTGTGGGCAGAATCCCGGTTATAGCTACCCTTGATCCACTTGATATCGATGCTTTCGTGCGCATTCTCACGGAACCGCGTAATGCCCTGGTCAAGCAGTACGAAAAGATCTTCGAGATTGACGGGGTTACGCTTGAATTCAAAGAAAACAGCCTGCGGGCAATCGCAGAAGAAGCTATGAACCGGAACACAGGGGCCAGGGGCTTACGGGCTATAATGGAAGAGGTTCTGCTTAATGTTATGTATGAGCTTCCTTCCAGGGATGACATTGATCGCTGTATCATTACAAAAGAGGTCGTTAACAACAGCGATGCCCCGATGCTGGTTACCAGGGACAATGAGCACAAAAAGAAAGAAGAATCGGCTTAACTTACCGCTCGGCGGCAGTCATGTCCGGAAAGTATATATGTAATGCAAAGCGGGAAGCAAAAATCTTTAGATCCCTTAGCTTCTCGCTTTAACTTTTATTCTGGAAGGTGATTATACACAATGCCTGATAAAGAAAAACTGCCACTGTTACCCTTAAGGGGAGTGCTGGTATTTCCCCATATGGTTATCCACCTGGACGTTGGCCGCGAGAAGTCAATTTCTGCAATTGAGCAATCGATGATGGAAGATAACCGGATTATGTTAATTGCCCAGAAAGAAGCAAAAGTGGCCGATCCGGCAGAAGAGGATCTATACGAAGTGGGAACCGAGGCCCAGGTTAAACAGATGATTAAGCTTCCCGGCGGAACGATCAGGGTTTTGGTAGAAGGTTTCAACCGGGCCAGGATCATAAACATTTTTAATGAAAAAGACTTTATGGAAGCCGAAGTGGAAATCATAAAAGATGATCAACCTGCTACGCCGGAAATAGAGGCCCAGATGCGTAGTTTGCTCAACCAGTTTGAACAATATATCAAGGTTAACCGGAAAATCCCACCTGAAACGCTTTCTACTGTTTCAGATATTGAAGAACCGGGGCGGTTTACAGATGTTATTGCTTCTCACTTGAGCATGAAGATTGAACAAAAGCAAGAAGTGCTCGAAGCGATTGATTTAAACGAACGCCTGGAAAAAATAAATGAAATCCTGGGCCGGGAAATGGAAATCCAGGAGATAGAAAAGAAAATTAACCTTCGGGTTCGTAAACAGATGGAAAAAACTCAGAAAGAATATTATCTGCGGGAACAGATGAAAGCGATCCAGAAAGAGCTGGGCGAAAAAGATGAAAGGACCGCCGAAGCTGAAGAATACCGCGAAAAAATTGCCGAAGCCGAACTGCCTGAAAGTGTAGAGGAAAAAGCCCTGAAGGAAGTTGACCGCCTGGAGAAAATGCCGCCTGCAGCGGCGGAAGGAACGGTGATCAGGACCTACCTGGACTGGCTTTTAGAACTACCCTGGCATTATGAAACTGCTGATCGCCTGGATCTGGATGTAGCTGAACAGATCCTGGACGAAGACCATTACGGCCTGCAAAAGGTAAAAGAAAGGATTATTGAATACCTGGCTGTGCGCCAGCTGGCCGATAAATTAAAAGGTCCGATTTTATGCCTGGTTGGCCCTCCCGGTGTGGGGAAAACTTCCCTGGCCCGGTCGGTAGCCAGGGCCCTGGAACGAAATTTTGTCAGGATTTCGCTCGGCGGTGTGCGTGACGAAGCGGAAATCAGGGGTCACAGGCGCACGTATATCGGGGCTATGCCTGGCCGGATAATCCAGGGGATGCGTGAAGCTAAATCGAAAAACCCGGTTTTCCTGATGGACGAAGTTGATAAAATGTCCACTGATTTCCGGGGAGATCCCTCTTCGGCCTTGCTGGAAGTGCTCGACCCTGAGCAGAATAAAGTATTCAGCGATCATTATATAGAATTGCCATATGATCTTTCCCAGGTAATGTTTATTACTACGGGCAACACATCTTATAATATTCCCCAGCCCTTGCTGGACCGGATGGAATTGATTCATATCCCGGGATATACTGAAGAAGACAAGGTTGAAATTGCCCGCCAGTATCTAATCCCCAAGCAGCTCAAGGAAAACGGCTTAACTACAAGTAACCTGGCCATATCGGAAGGGGCGGTAAGGTGTATTATTCGGGAATTCACCCGGGAAGCCGGGGTTCGTAACCTGGAAAGAAGTATTTCGGCTATTTGCCGTAAAGTGGCCCGGGAAGTTGTCAAAGAGCGTAAAAAGAAAGTTAAGGTTAGCAGGCAAAATCTGCAGAAATACCTGGGAGTTCCCCGTTATCGCTATGGTGCGGCAGAAAAGCATGACGAAGTCGGGGTTGCTACCGGACTGGCCTGGACGGAAAGCGGGGGCGACTTGCTATCCATAGAAGTTACCCTGATGAAAGGCAAGGGCAAAATGACTTTGACCGGCCAACTCGGTGAAATCATGCAAGAATCTGCTAAAGCGGCAATGAGTTATATTCGTTCCCGTGCTGATGAACTGAACTTAGACGAAAATTTTTATGAAGATGTTGATATCCATATCCATGTGCCCCAGGGTGCCATCCCTAAAGATGGGCCATCTGCAGGGATTGCCATGGCTACTGCCCTGGCTTCCGCTTTTACCGGGATTCCTGTCAGGAAAGATGTGACGATGACAGGGGAAATTACCCTGCGGGGAAGGGTGCTTCCGGTCGGTGGAGTTAAAGAGAAAATGCTTGCCGCTCACCGGGCCGGGATAAAGCACATGGTTATGCCGTCTGAAAATCGGCGTGATTTAACTGATATTCCTCAGAATGTGCGCCGTAAAGTAAATGCGGAAATGGTTGAGCACATGGATGAAGTATTAGGGATAGCCCTGACCGAACCGGCCAAAAAGAAAGAATTTTGCCTTGGAAACCATGAAAGAGACCGGGGGAATATTGAAAACCTGGATGAAAATGGACGGGACTCATCGATCCGCCATTAAAAAAGGAGAACGAAGTGAAGGTCAAGCAGGCGGAATTAAAAGTGGGTGCTTATAAAACCGGTGATTTCCCGGGATGGGATTATCCGGAAATATCTTTTCTCGGCCGGTCAAATGTAGGTAAATCTTCCCTGATCAACAAGCTGATTGGCAGAAAAAACTTTGCCCGAACCAGTTCCACTCCCGGTAAAACGCGAGGGCTCTTTTTTTACCTGATCAACTACCGGCTTTGCTTCGTCGATTTACCCGGTTACGGGTATGCCAAAGTTTCCAAGAAAGAAAAAGAAAGATGGGCTCCGATTATTGAGGAGTACCTGATCAGCAGGAGCAATTTATTTGGCTGCGTGCATTTAATTGATTGCCGTCACCAGCCAACTGAAGATGACAGGTTGATGTCAAACTGGATGCGAGCTCACAGTGTGCCCAGGGTTACTGTGGCTACAAAGGCGGATAAACTATCACGCAGTGCAATGTTGCGCCAGCTTAAAACTATTCGCAGCAGCCTTGAATTGTTTGACGAAGAAACCCTGATAGGGTTTTCCGCTAAAAGCGGTTACGGTAGAGATGAACTTTGGCAGGCGATTTTGACCTTGCTGCCTCCGGTAAAATAGTAAAAAGTAAAGATATCGCGGCAGCGGGTTCCTCGTTTTACAAGCTCACAGCTGTTAACATACAAGTGTTAGCAGCTGCTTAAATGAGTAGTTTTTAAATAGATTAATACTGGAAGTTTAGGACAATAAAGTTATGGTAGGAGGTTGTTTAAAATGCCGGTGGCTGGAATAGATGTCGGATCATTAACTGCAGAAGTTGTTTTACTGAAGGGAAATGAAATCATTCAATATGTAATTTTGCCCACAGGAGCAAACAGCAAGAAAGCGGCGGAAAAGGCAATGCGGGAAGCTCTGGAATCATCCGGGCTTGATCAGTCTGACTTGCTATATGTAGTGGCTACAGGCTATGGAAGGGTAAGCATTGATTTCGCCAATAAAAAAATTACTGAAATTACCTGCCATGGCCGCGGAGCACATTATCTAAATCCAGATGTCCGTACGGTGATTGATATCGGAGGTCAGGACAGCAAGGTAATAGTGCTCAATGAGAAGGGACGGGCTTTAGACTTTACCATGAATGACAAGTGTGCTGCCGGAACCGGGCGGTTTTTAGAAGTGATGGCCCAGGCCCTTGAGGTTGAACTGGAAGAGCTGGCTAATGTAAGCAGCCAGGCCAGAGATTCTGTCTCGATCAGCAGTATGTGTACTGTTTTTGCCGAATCGGAAGTTGTATCCCTGATTGCCCAGGGTTTGCCAAGGGAAGACATCGCCCATGGATTGCACCAGTCAATAGCGGAGAGAACAGCCGGTATGGTTAACCGGGTCGGACTGGTGAAACCGGTTATGATTACCGGTGGGGTAGCTAAAAATGCTGCTGTTGTAAAAGCCCTGGAAGAGAAGCTGAAAGCAGAAATCATTGTTCCGGAGGAACCCCAGATTGCCGGTGCTCTAGGAGCAGCACTGTTTGCCGGCGAAGAGCTAAACAGCAGTGAATAAGGGGTTTTTGATCAGGACCAGGGCGGCCAGCCTTGCACACGATATCTAAAGATTGCCGCGGCTGAAACCGCAAAAAAATCTGACCCCGGTAGAAGAGAAATGCGGTACGGCTGAGCTGGCACAATCATTGAATTAAACCAGGCTATAAAAAAACCTGCATAAGTGCAGGTTTTTTTGCTGATTACAACTAGATGACGATTAATTTCATCAAGGGTCAAACCCGGAACCCGACAACTTATTCCAATCTTATAAGTTTTTCTTGACAATTTCTGCTGCTCCCAGTATAATCATAAAAATAATTGGAACGACTATTCCACAATGTGGAATGGGTGCATGAAAGCGAGGAATGCGAGATGAAAAAGGCTATTGTATTAGGGTTTGAAGTTCCGAGAGGTCCCGACGGAGTTTCGATTGTCGCTTTATTGCAAGCTATCCAGGATAAATACAATTATCTTCCTGAAAAATTTCTAAGAAGAGCAGCCAGAGAAATGGAAGTGCCCCTGATTGATGTTTACAGTGTGGCTAAGTTTTATAAGTCTTTTAGCCTGGTGCCGGAAGGCAGGCATCAAATTGTTACCTGTACGGGAACAGCCTGTCATGTGCGCGGGAGTGAGAAAATAACCGAAGAAATTTCACGCACACTGGGAGTGGAAGTTAATTCAACTTCCCCGGACGGGGAATACTCCTTGAAATGTGTTAACTGTGTCGGAGCCTGTGCTTCCGCCCCGCTGGTTATAGTTGACGGCGAGTACCATGGTAATATGACTCCTCTAAAAGCCGGCAAGTTATTTGCTCAGGGGGCAAAAGGTAAAACAGCAGTATCTTAAACCGGTTGAAACAATTATTGAAGGAGAAAAATGATGGCCCCTTTACCTGTAAAATTTAAAACCAAAGAGGATTTTTTAAGTTTTAAACAGCGTTCTATTGAGCAATATGAAAAGAATAGATGCTACCTGGCCGTTTGCGGCGATACCGGCTGTTCGGTGCAGGGTTCAAAAAACCTGTACGATCAACTGGAAATTTATTTACGTAAACAGGGGTATACTGAAAATGTAAAGTTAAAATGCACCGGGTGTTTAGGCTTATGTGAAAATGGCCCCCTGGTAATAGTTTATCCACAGGAGATTTTTTATCAAAGAGTTGAACCTGAAGATATAGAGGAAATTATCGAAAAAACTGTAATACAGGGAGAAATCATTGAGCGCTTGCTATACAGTGATCCGGTTAGTGGAGAAAAGTATATTTATGGGCGGGAACTGCCCTTTTACAAAAGCCAACTGCGGAATTTGTTAGAGGCCAACTGGAAAATAGATCCGGGCAGCATCGAAGATTATATTGCCAACGGTGGTTACGCTGCCCTGGTAAATGCTGTTACGGAAATGGATCCCGGAGCAGTGGTAGAAGAAATTAAAAAATCTCAGCTTAGAGGCAGAGGTGGGGCCGGTTTTTATACCTGGGTGAAATGGGAAGAGTGCAGGCAGCAAACAGGGCGTAAATTTATTATTTGCAATGCCGATGAAGGGGATCCGGGAGCTTTTATGGATAGAAGCTTGATGGAGGGAAATCCTCATTCTGTACTAGAGGGCCTGATTATTGGGGGATATGCTACCGGGGCCCAGGAAGGGATCGTCTATATAAGGGCGGAATACCCGAGTGCAGTTGAAAAACTTAAGCTGGCCATTGACAGGGCGGAAGATTTGGGATTGGTTGGTGAAAATATACTGGGGAGCGATTTTAATTTCCAGGTTTATTTAAGTATCGGCGCCGGTGCTTTTATTTGCGGCGAAACTTCTGCTCTGATTGCTTCCGTGGATGGCAGAATCGGTGAACCGGTCCAAAAACCGCCTCGCCTGGTACAAAATGGCTACCTGGGCAGGCCCACAGTGGTTAATAATGTGGAATCTTTAGCCAATGTCCCCCTGATCCTTCGTGATGGCGCGCAGAAGTACTGCCGGGTGGGAACAGAAAAATCAAGTGGCACCAAGATATTTTCCCTGGTGGGTAAAGTAAACAATACCGGCCTGGTGGAAGTACCCCTGGGGATTACCCTGCGTGAGATTATTTATGATATCGGAGGCGGCATAAAGGAAGGCAAACAGTTTAAAGCTGTACAAACCGGCGGTCCATCAGGGGGTTGCATTCCCGCTTCCAGTCTCGACCTGCCTACTGATTTCGATCAGCTAAGCTCCGCGGGTTCAATGATTGGTTCCGGAGGGATGATCGTAATGGATGATGAAACCTGTATGGTTGATATAGCCAGGTATTTCTTGCAGTTTCTGGCAGACGAATCCTGTGGTTGTTGTTTCACCTGCCGGGAAGGAATCAGCCGCCTGTTAGAAATAGTAAAGGAAATCAGCGATGGTTCCGCTAAGCCCGGGCAGTTGGAGCTTTTGAAGGAGCTTGCCGGGGTAGTCAAGGACTCTACTATGTGTGGCCTGGGCCAGACCGCACCCAACCCGGTTTTATCCACCCTGAGGCATTTCGAAGAAGAGTACCGGGCTCATATTGAGCAAAAGCATTGTCCGGCAGGAGTTTGCCGGGAGCTGATTACTTACAGCATTGATCAAAAGCTTTGCAATGGCTGCGGATTGTGCTTGAAAAATTGCCCCGCGGGGGCAGTGACAGGCAACAAGAAAGAGCCGCATTATATTTTATACGATAAATGCGACAAGTGTGGGGTTTGCACAACTGTATGCAGGGCAGAGGCTGTTATTAAACAATAAGTCAAAAAGCCTGAATCGAGGTGTGACTGATGGTTAATATGATTTTGAACGGACTGGATATTTCGGTAGAAGAGGGGACTACTTTATTGGAAGCAGCTAAATTTTATGGAATAGATATTCCCACCCTTTGTTATGACGAAACTTTAAGTCCTTATGGCGCCTGCCGGCTTTGTTTGGTTGAGGTTGGCGAACCCGGAAAAGCAAAACTTTTTAGTGCCTGCACATACCCTGTCCGGGAAGGACTCATAGTAAAAACCAATACAAAGCGGGTAATCGATGCTCGGAAAATGATTATTGAGCTTTACCTGGCAAGCTGTCCTTCCTCTAAAAAAATTCAGGATTTGGCATCGGAATACGGAGTGACCGAAGTGCGGTTTACTCCTAAAAATGACGAATGTATCCTTTGCGGTCTCTGTGTGCGGGTATGCGAAGAGCAGATGCAGGCCAAAGCGATCGGTTTTATCGACAGGGGGGTTAACAGGTATATCAGCACTCCCTTTGAGCGGCAGTCGGAAGATTGCCGCCTATGCGGAGCTTGCATGTATATTTGTCCTGTCTGTCAGGCCAGGTGCCAGGGTCCCCGGGAAGAGGAAACAATTTGTAATGCCTGCCTGAATATTTCTCCGCCCTGCCTGGAGAAATATGATGAAGCCATGTGTTATATGGACCCTTGCGTAGCCTGTGAATTGGAAAAAGAACCTGATGAATAGATATATTTAATAGTTTTTAGATGAAAGCTACAACCGGATTGAAGGGAAGGGGAAATAATTATGAGTGACTACAGGCCAAATGCTTCTGCGGCTACTTTAACAAAAAATCGAACTGAAGGTTCGATCAGCAACTTGAGCGGCATGTGTGCAACATGTATAGATGGTTGTGTCGGGATGTGCGAGATCGGTAAATCTGCTTACCGGGGACACGAAACTTTGTACCCGCAACCATTCGGGATTATGACCACTGCTTCTGAAAAAAAATACCCGGTGGATTACTCACATTTTTCCATAATGGGGACCATGACAGGAGCCCAGGGTATTGACGCCGAGAGTGAGAAGGCGATATTTCCGGCTGCCAGCCTGGAAAGGACTATTGGTAATAACGGAAACATCAAGCTTAAGATGCCCTTTGTGATTTCGGGGATTGGTTCCACCGATGTAGCGCGCAATAACTGGGAAGGGCTGGCTGCGGGAGCGGCATTAACCGGCACCATTCTTACTGTGGGAGAAAATGTCGGGGGCATGGATGAAGAGGCGGTGATTGAAAATGGGCGGATAAAGAGCACATATGATTTAAAGCGGCGAGTGGAACTTTTTAAGAAATGGCAGAAAGATGATTATGGGGCAATTGTCGTTCAGGCCAATGTGGAAGACAGCCGTCTGGGAATACTTGAATACGCCCTGGCCAATCTTGATGTAGATGCGGTTGAGTTGAAGTGGGGGCAGGGTGCAAAGGATATCGGCGGAGAGGTTAAAATTAAAAGCCTGGAAAAAGCTTTGCTGTTAAAACAAAGGGGTTATGTAGTGTTACCCGATCCGGAAGAACCTGCAATTGCTGATTCATTTAGGCGAGGAGAGTTTAAGGAATTTGAACGCCATTCCCACCTGGGGATGGTGGACCAGGAATCTTTTCTGAGAAGAGTAGAGGAGCTGCGCAAAGCCGGAGCCAGGAATGTATTTTTAAAAACAGGGGCCTACAGGCCTGCTGATCTGGCCCGGGCTTTAAAATATTCCTCCCTGGCGAAAATAGATCTGCTCACCGTCGACGGAGCCGGCGGAGGGACCGGAATGAGCCCCTGGAGGATGATGAATGAATGGGGGGTTCCCGCAGTAGAGCTGCATTCTCTCCTCCACAAATACTGTTTAATTTTAAAAGAACAGGGCGAACATCTTCCCGACATAGCTTTAGGAGGAGGTTTTGCTTTTGAAGATCAAATTTACAAGGGGCTGGCAATCGGTGCTCCCTTTGTAAAGTTAATCGGCATGGCCAGGGGCCCGCTTGCCGCCGCAATGGTGGGAAAAACGATCGGCAATAAAATAAATAAAAAACAGCTCCCTGTTTATGTTGAACGGTTCGGCAGTTCCCTGGAAGAAGTTTTTGTTACCGCGACTCAGTTAAAAAATGAACTGGGAGAAGTTATTTTTAAGGAACTGCCGCCTGGAGCGCTGGGACTTTACACCTATTACGAGCGCCTCGCCCAGGGCCTAAAACAGCTCATGTGTGGCAACCGTAAATTTGCCCTGGATTATATCTCCAGGAAAGATATAGCCGCGTTAACCCGGGAAGCTTCTGCGGTAAGTGGGATCAGCCATATAATGGATCTTGATAGGGAAGAAGCACAAGAGATTCTGCTGAACAAATAGAGTTAGAGCAGCAGGAGTAAGTAATATGAGGGGAAAAATATTATCTTTAGTTCCCTTACTGCATCTTAAGCCGGTGCCGGTTCATCGCGGGCAATGCCAGCATCTTAGCTGCAGGTTTTCGCTTTGCTTTCATTTTAGCATTTACCATCTAAGCCTTTAGGTATCGGCGGCCTGTCTCCATGCAGACAAACCGGCTGCAATCCTTGCCTCAATTACTCATTGCAAACGTTTTAGCTGCAATGTCTCCAGCCCAAACTGCAGTAATGCTGGACAGTGAATAAAAATAAAATTACCGGTAAAGCTATAATTGATTCCGGGAACAGCAGGGCTGTTTGCTTCCCTGGCCAGAAGGTGTCCTAAATTGTTCATCTCCAGGATCTTTTTTAACTGGAGGCTTAAAAGGGTGGCAAGGCCAATTTTAACCAGGTCAAAGGGAAGAAAGGGAATAACCCCGGCAATTAATACCTGCTTGACGTTAAACTGTAATAAAAGGGACATTTGCAATCCTCCTAACAGGTAAATAAAACCCAGGGCCGGGATCATTGTCGAAGTTGTATAAAGCAAAGAAGGGTTATTCTTTTTTTCTCGAAGCAAACCGATTAAATATACTGCCGGTATAAAACCCCAGAGGTAACCGCCTCCCGGGCCGGCAAGCATGTATAAGCCTCCCCGTCCCAGGGAAAAAACCGGAGCCCCGGCCGCACCAAGCATTAGATAAGCGGTAACCGAAAGCACTCCCGCTCTTCTGCCAAGCAGGCTTCCGGTAAGAAAAACCCCCAGAGTTTGTCCGGTAAAGGGTACCGGGCTAAAAGGAACCGGAATTGCTATCTGCGCTAAGATGGCAATTAAGGCGGTAAATAAGGCGCATAAAATCAGTTTATGAATTGACAGGGGATTGCTTTTTTTAGATCTCATCGATAATTTCCCCGAAATTTATGGAATAAAATTTTTCCCTTTCATCTTTGAGCAGCAAAGCTCCTTCCTGGTTTAAGTCATAAGCAAATCCCTGCAGTGAACCTCCCGGCCAGTTAACTTTAACATTTTTCCCGAGGGTTAAATTATGTTTTTTCCATAATTCCTGAAAATATTTAAACCCTTCTTTGAAAAACAACTGGTAAGCTTTAATTAATTCCCGGCGAAGTTTTATGAACAGTAAGGTGCGATCAAAGTGGTTTCCTCCCGCTATTGCCAGTGATGTGGCTTGATCCTGCAGCTCTCCGGGAAAATCCGGTTGATTTTGGTTGACATTAAGCCCTATCCCGACAATCAAGTATTCAATCCAATCCGGTTCCGCTTTAATTTCTGTTAAAATTCCCCCCGTTTTTTTTCCGTTAATTAGTAAATCATTAGGCCACTTGACTTTTACAGGCAGGTTGTAGCAACAATTAAGAAATTCTGCTGTGGTTGCAGCTGTTACCAGGGTGATTGCTGAAACATCAGCCGGGCTATAATTGTGGGGTCGCAGTAGTATGGAAAACCAGAGTCCGCTTTCAGGAGGTGAAAACCAGCTTCGCCCGAGCCTGCCCCGGCCCTGCAGCTGTTTTTCAGCTATAACCGTGCTGTATTCTACAGCATTATTTTCAGCCAGTGCACGGCACCTTAGATTAGTTGAATCTACTGTGCTGTCATAATAAATCTCCAAACCGTCAAAAAGCTCTTTTTGAATAAGTTCCGGCCCACTTTCCAGTTTATACCCACAGTTCGGCTTTGCATTGATTTGATAGCCCTTTGATCGTAAAGTTCGGACATGCTTCCAAACTGCAGCCCGGCTGATGCCTAGAAGTTTGCTAAAATATGCACCGGAAAGGTATCGGTCGCTATTATGGGTTAAATTTTCTATAATTTTAAGGCGAGTTCGATTCATGCTATCACCTGTTTGCTGCCCGAGGTAATTTTCTCCGGGTATTTATTTATCTTTGTTTCTATTGAGGTTTCTATAGAGCTTTTAAAAAGCTTTTGGTTAAACTGCCTGATATGAAATCTCTGCCTGCAGATCTTTCAGGCACTGGCGGTTAAAAATTTATTTATTCGGTTCAAGGTATGGTTAAATAATAGATTGGCTGAAGCTGATTGTCAACCAGGTAAGTTTTAATGGTTTACAATTATAGTTATTCAAGAAAAAGGGCGCAGTTTTTAAACTGCGCCCGAGGATATATATAAAAAGAGGGGGTCAACTCATTTATTATTATAAAGGCTTAATATTACAATAATATTACAATCAAGTTGTTTTTATGTTACATTTTTAAATAAACAGGCCTTCTTTTAAGGTGAAAAACTAAAGCTGGTGAATAATAAGAAAAAAACAATAAAAACAATTTGAAAAAATGTTTCCCGGCTGATGAAACTATGTTACAATACGTGATGGAATGATAAAAGATGAAAAGTTGAAAAGTAAAGCCCTGTTTGGCATAAAAAACAGCGGGGGTTATTTAATTATGTACGGCGGGGACTGGTCGCCAGGTCCCATATTTAAAAAAGAGCAATAAAAAACAGGAGGTTACTTATTTAATGTCAAAAAAGGTTGAAGAAACAGTTCAGGATGATACCCTGAAGGCAACGCTCGGTTTAATTAAACAGTCCGTAGATTTGCTTGAGATGTCAAACGATGTTTATGAGCACTTGCGGGTTCCGATGCGCTTTGTGGAGGCTTCCATCCCGGTGGAAATGGATGACGGTTCGATAAAAGTATTAACCGGTTACCGGGCTCAACACAATAATGTTTTGGGCCCCTACAAGGGTGGGATTCGCTTTCATCCAAATTCGACCCCCGATGAAGTTAAAGCTCTTTCCATGTGGATGACCTTAAAGTGTGCCCTGGTAGGAACTCCTTTTGGTGGCGGTAAGGGAGCAGTGGTTTGTGACCCACGCAATATGTCAATCAAGGAAATTGAAAGAGTTTCCAGGGGGTATGTCCGGGCTATGGGAACAGTGCTTGGGCCGGAAACCGATATTCCCGCCCCGGACGTTTATACTAACGCCCAGGTCATGGCCTGGATGGCTGATGAGTACACCACAATAATGCGCGAACCCGCTTTTGGTGTGGTTACCGGTAAACCTATCGCCGTTGGCGGTTGTGTCGGTCGTGAAGAAGCTACTTCCAGGGGTTGTGTATATATTGCCAGGGAAGCAGCCCGTACTCTCGATATTCCTTTTAAAGGCGCCCGCGTGGCGATCCAGGGGGCCGGTAATGTTGGTGGTTTCGCTGCTTTATTGCTTGCTGAAGAAGGTTGTAAAATTGTCGGCATAAGCGATTCAAAAAGCGGTGTTTACGATCCTCAAGGCCTGGATGCCCAAAAGGTGGTAGAGCATAAGAAGAAAACCGGTTCACTGGAAGGCATTTCCGGACCAAAAGAAATTACCAATGAAGAGTTATTGGCTCTTGACTGTGATATTTTAATTCCAGCAGCAATGGAAAACCAGATCACCGGGAAAAATGCTGCAGATGTGAAAGCAAAAATAGTAGTTGAAGGAGCAAACGGTCCCACTACTCCTGAAGGGGATAAGATCCTTAAGGATAACAATGTCCTGGTGGTTCCCGATGTTATGGCCAACAGCGGCGGGGTTACCGTGTCGTACTTTGAATGGGTGCAGAACAATTACGGGTTTAGATGGGATTTTGCTACGGTGGACAAACATCTCCAGGAAAAAATGGTTGAAGCTTTTGGCAATGTATACGGGTTTTACTGTGAACATTGTACCGGTTCTGACATGCGGACCGGGGCATATATGTATGCGATTAAAAAATTAGCCGAAGCCATGCAGTACCGGGGCTGGTTACATAATGGAATCTATGCTTAGATTAAATTAACTGTTGTCTGATGTTCGACTGCGGTAACGATTATTGATAACAAAATAAGCTTAACCCGGACAAGCCAGTTCCATAAAAGTTGGTTTTCAAAGTGAGCCCTTATAACCCCAGTATGCATCGGCGTTTCCGGGTCACTTCAAGAAGTCTTGCCAGATTAGCTCAGGACTTCAGAAGTAAGGGCCTAACCTGAATTTTCTTGAAGCAGGGGGTAAAAAAATCCCCTGCTTCAACCATGCTGTAATTTGCAGGTTGTCTATGATTTAGGATAAATGTAATTTAAGTATAATTATTTTAAAATAATCCTGTGGGTTACAGTCTCTTTCAGTTACTTTTGGTAGGCTAAAGTTTAAAATTAAATTAAAAGAAACCAACTATTGTTCCCGGTCCATATTTGAAAGGGGCGAATGTCAATTGGCGCAGAAGAAAAAAGGGTATACCGCTGATCTTATGATCAACGAAAAGTGGTGTAAGGGTTGTGGTATTTGTGTAGCTTTCTGTTCCAGGGAGGCTCTTTTTTTGGACGAAAATGGCAAAGCCGATAAAGATATGGAAAAATGTACAGCGTGCGGTGTTTGCGAAACCTTTTGCCCTGATTTTGCAATTTCGCTGGTAAAGAGGAGGCTGTCTGTAAATGCCGGAAACGAAACCGGTCTTGATGCAAGGTAATGTAGCATGTGCTGAAGGAGCTATAAATGCGGGTGTCCGCTTCTATGCCGGTTACCCGATCACTCCATCTACTGAAGTTGCTGAACGTATGGCTGCAAGGCTTCCCGATTTAGGGGGAGTCTTTATTCAAATGGAGGATGAAATAGCCAGCATGGCTGCTGTAATTGGTGCATCCATCGGAGGGATGCGCACTTTGACTGCAACCAGCGGTCCCGGGTTTTCCTTGAAGCAGGAAAACCTTGGCTATGCAATTATGGCTGAAATACCCTGTGTGGTTGTTAATGTGCAAAGAATGGGGCCGAGTACCGGAGCGCCAACCGCTCCGGCCCAGGGAGATGTAATGCAGGCACGATGGGGAACGCACGGTGATCACCCTATTATTGCTTTCTCACCTGCCTCGGTTTATGAAGCATACTATTTAACTGTGGCTGCGGTTAATCTCAGTCAAAAAATCAGGCAGCCGATTGTAATGCTTTTAGATGAAGTTATCGGACATATGCGTGAAAAGGTACTTATCCCTGAAACCGGCAGGTTGATGGTAGAAAAAAGCAGCGACAAAGTTCCGGCAGACTGGAAACCCTATGATGACAAAGGGGTTACCCCGCTGGTTCCCTTTGGGTTCGGCCATTATTACCATGTAACCGGCTTGTTCCATGATCAATATGGGTTCCCCACTACCGATCCGCCGCAGGTAGCACGTTCACTGGATCGAATTCATGAAAAGCTGGATAAGTACAGGGACGAGATTGTTCTAACCAACTATATTGGGCATAAAGAGCCAAGGGTTGCTATTGTCACCTATGGCTGCACAGTCCGATCGGCACGGGCTGTGGTTAAAAAGGCTTACTGGCAGAATCGTAAAGAAGTCGGTTTGCTAAGTCTGCAAACTATCTGGCCTTTCCCGGAGCAGGAAATTAAAGCTTTGGCCAAGCAGGCCGATGTGATCCTGGTTCCGGAAATGAATATGGGGCAGATTGTGGGAGAAATTGAACGGCATGTACGCGGGGAAGCGGAAGTTGTTCCCGTTAACCGCTATGACGGGGAAATGATTACGCCCGATGAAATTAGTGAAGCAGTGGGGAGGTGGCTATCATAGAACAGCTAACTCAAGATTTTCTAAGAACCAAGAAATTACCGCATATTTGGTGTCCCGGGTGTGGGAACGGAATTGTTACAGCGGCCCTGGTAAGGGCAATTGAACGCGCTGAGTATGATCAGCGCGACGTGGTTATCGTCTCGGGAATTGGTTGTTCTTCAAGAGCGGCGGGGTACCTTAACTTCAATACGCTTCATACTACTCATGGTCGTGCCCTTGCCTTTGCTACCGGCTTAAAAATGGCTCGGCCGGAGCTTAAGCTTTTTGTGATTATGGGCGACGGGGATTGCAGTGCTATCGGTGGCAACCACTTTATCCATGCCGCCAGGAGAAATATTGACTTGACTGCCATAGTAGTTAATAATCATATTTACGGAATGACCGGCGGCCAGCATTCGCCCCTTACCCCTGAAGGCAAAAAAGCGACCACCGCTCCGGGAGGCACTGTAGAAAGAGAGTTTGACTTAATTAACCTGGCTCGTGGAGCCGGAGCTTCGTTTGGGGCTAAGGGTACTGCAGCGCAACCCCGTCAACTAGAACAACTGATTACAAGGGGTTCTCAACATAAAGGGTTTTCACTAATCGAAGCTCTTTCTCCCTGCCCTATTGCTTATGGCAGGAGAAACAAGCTTGGGGGGCCTGTAGATATGCTTCGCGACATGAAAGAAAAAAGCATCTCTGTAGAGCGCGCTTCAAAGTTAGGCGAAGAAGAACTGGCAGGCAAAACTATCACCGGGGTCATTTTTGATTTAGAGGCACCCGAATATTCGGAAGAATATTACCGGTCAATAAGTAAAGAAAAATGATTACAACGTGGAGGCGGTAAAGTTGGGAAACAGGCAGGAAATTTTATTAACCGGTGCCGGAGGCCAGGGATTGATCCTTGCTTCTATCGTACTGGCCGAAGCCGCCGTTAACGACAACAAAAATGTGGTTCAGACTCAGTCTTACGGCCCTGAAGCCCGCGGAGGCGCCAGTATGGCAGGGGTAATTATCGATGTGGATACTATCGAGTATCCCAAGGTGGCAAATCCTACGGTTTTACTTTGCATGAACCAGGCTTCATTCAATAAATTTCTCCCGAAAGTAAAACCGGGGTGTGTAGTGATAGTTGACTCCACTTTCGTTACCGGGCCATTCCAGGAAGAATATAAGATTCAAACCTATCCCATAACACAGACGGCAAAAGATGAGCTGGGCAGGGAAGTTGTGGCAAACATGATGGCACTCGGTGTGGTCAATGCTGCGACTGAACTGGTTGACCGTGATATTTTCAGGGAAAGTATCCACAAGATGGCGCCCAAGGGAAGTGGTGAGCTCAATCAAAAGGCCTTTGACGTGGGTTACCGCCTGTATGAACACGGTTCGGGGCAGAATTTTGGATTCTCTGCTCAGACCACTGAATAAAAGAGTTCTACTAGTTGTTACAGTTACAGTAATTGCCACGGAACTATTTATTGTTACTGATATAGGTCCATTTCGTTTTTCTATCGGCACCGTTGTTTTTGTTTATGCCATCCTCAGTTTGAACCACTTGCTAATTCTTCCCACAGCAGCACTGGTTGCTGCTTCAACCCTGCTAATCAGGATAAGCCTCGATTATTTTCTGTGGCTGCCACCGGAGTATTTTACTTTTATGACCGAGCACCAGTATTCCGGAGTGGTTTACTTTTTGTTGCTGGCCACAATTTTGCGCTTGGGTGGTATTCACAAAGGAACCGGGGAATTTACAGCCTCGCTGGTTCTTTTTTTGGGTTCCGCAATTGCTATTTCCAATTTTGTTGAAGCCCTGGTCAGGATGCCTTTTTCGATAGTGGCTACATGGGATAATTTCATTATCCTGGTTTTAATGTCAGCGGTCCAGTTATTCCTGGTAACCAGCCTGGTTAATATTAGCCAGTTTCAAAAAACGGTTATTCATGATCAGCAGCAGCGCATTAATTATGAAAAGATGCTTATCGTCGCTTCCGAATTGTACGATGAGCTTTTTTATATGCAAAAGTCAATCGAAAACATAGAAAATATTATGGCTAAGAGTTATAATTTACACAAGAAGTTGAAAGAATTAAAGCTGATGGATCGTTCCCTGGAAAGGTCTGCTTTGCAGATCGCAGAAGAAGTTCACGAGGTAAAAAAAGACACAGTTCGCATTGTAGCCGGTCTGGGTGAAGTGCTCAAAATCAGGCAGGAAAATCCGATAATGAACCTTTCCGAAATAATGGATTTGGTCATTAAAACAAATCGCAGCTATGCTCAAAGTCTTGAAAAGAGTGTTCAATTTAACCTGAGGCTTGAAGAAGACCTGGAGCTTGAACAAATTTATCCACTGCTTGCGATCTTGAACAATTTGACTTCCAATGCTGTGGAGGCAATTCCCTCCGAAGGGTACATCCACCTTAAGGTTAAAAAGAAGCGGTCCATACTAAGAATATATGTCTGTGATAACGGTAATCCGATTAAAGAACGGGACCGGACCTTGATTTTTGAACCGGGATTTACCACGAAGTTTTCTGACGAGGGTGTTCCTTCAACAGGTATTGGCCTGGCTTATGTAAAAGGGTTAGTGGAGAATT
>PUKR01000285.1 GCA_003552365.1 Syntrophomonadaceae bacterium | reverse complement strand
CAAGTTTTTTAGCCAGGGGTGATACCTCTATCGGAAAATCAGTAACAAATATGGGCGAGACAAGTTGTTCTTCACAGAACTCTTCAAAGAACATGTAAAGAATTTCTCCCCAGGAAAGCCCTTTATCAAGCTCAAGCCCGGCATCCCGGCCTGCCCGGAAAGCCTCCTCGTCACCGTTTAGTTTTGAAAAATCAACCCCGGAATACTTCCTAACCACTTCAATCATGGTTTCCCGCGGCCATGGTGGGGTAAGATCTATTTCCTTGCCCTGGAAGCTTATCACCGGAGAACCAAAAACTTTTTTAGCTATTTCGAAACAAAGGTTTTCGGTAATCGCCATCATATCTTCATAGTCGGCATAGTTCTGGTAAATCTCCAGGGAAGTAAACTCCGGGTTGTGGATTGTCGATATTCCTTCGTTTCTAAAAATACGCCCGATTTCATAAACTTTATCAAGCCCGCCAACAAGCAGCCTTTTTAAATGCAGCTCGGTGGCAATACGCAGGTATAGTTTAATTCCCAGGGCATTGTGATAAGTAACAAAGGGCCGGGCCAGGGCCCCTCCGGCTATAGTCTGCATCATTGGAGTTTCCATTTCCAAAAAGCCCCACCGGTTAAGCAGTTCACGCATGGTCTGGATAATCTGGCTGCGCTTGATAAAAGTATCCCTAACTTCCTGGTTGACAATTAAATCAACATAGCGCTGCCGGTAACGCAAATCAACGTCTTTCAACCCGTGCCATTTTTCGGGAAGCGGCCGCAGCGCCTTGGCCAGGTAAGTGTAATCACTTACGTTAATTGTTACCTCACCCTTGCGGGTACGAAAAACTTCCCCCGTAGCCCCGACAAAATCACCGATATCAACCAGTTCAAAAGTATCGTATTTTTCCCGGCCAAGCTGATCAAGACGCAAATAGATCTGGATCTGGCCCCGGTAGTCTTGTAAATGGGCAAAAGTAGCTTTCCCGTGCGACCGGATGCTAAGCACTCTACCGGCAACGGTCACACTTTTTCCTTCCAGCGCTTCAAAGTTATCAATAACGTCGGTAGAATAATGGTCTGCTTCAAACTTAAACCCGAAGGGCTCGATTCCCTTTTTCTTAAGTTCTTCCATTTTCCGACGCCTGACAAGCATTAGCTCATTTAAGTCCTGTTCCGACTCCATTTACAAACCTCCGTCTCCTGTTAAATTTCAATTAGTTTATTGCACTGACTCAATTTTGTACTTGATCGTTCCAGCAGGCACTTTAACCTCAACTTCATCCCCGATTGAAAGGCCAAGGATGGCTTTGCCCACAGGCGACTCGTTGGAAATCTTTTTTTCACTGGGATCGGCTTCGGCGGTACTTACTATCGTATATTCATGTTCCTTACCGGTATTCAGGTCTTTTAATTTAACGGCCGAACCGAGGACAACCTGGTGATCATCCCCACTTTTCTCGAGCAGCCGTGCCCGGCGCAGCGTTTTTTCCAGGGTGATAATTCTTCCTTCGATGAATGCCTGTTCATTTTTTGCATCTTCATATTCGGCGTTATCAGTTATATCGCCATAGGAGATTGCCTCCTTGATCCGGTCGGCAACTTCTTTGCGTTTCACTGATTTTAAGTGTTCCAGTTCTTTTTCCAGTTTTTCCATTCCATCTTTGGTTAACAAAAGCTCTTCATGGTTTTTCATGTTTTCCATTTCTTCCACTTCTTATTGCCCCCTTGGCTGGCATTATCGTCTTACAAAATCTAAACCAAAGCATTTAGTTTAATCGTGATGTCACGTCAATTTCTTCAATAAAATAAAATAACGGCTTCCCATTTAAACGAAGCCAATAAATATAGTGTCAAGGTTGCCCCGACACTTTCTGCCTGCTTGCCAGTAATTTTTGTTGCTATATTATAAGGTGTCCATTCAGGGTTGTCAAGAAACAAGCAGGTTTATTTAAAAGCAATTCGGGTATCTTTTGAAATTGTGTAAATACCCCGGATCTCAGGAATATTAAAAGTTATATATACCTCCACCTCTTAAAACTGAATTAAAGCTCTACTACCCTGGGCTTCAAATCAAGTTCCTCGAGCAGCTGGTAGTAGTGAGCTTCACTTAGTTCCCGGTTCCCGCCTCCCATGCAAACAAGCAAAGCCTCCATTACATTGGTGCCAAAAGAGCGGCCCTCCATTTCCGGGGTGGTTGTAATCAGGGTTTTCAAACCCCGCTCTCTTAAAAACTCCACATCATCTTTAGTTACTGTGTTGGTTACAATTATTTTGCCCGGCAGTTTTTCCGGCATATAGCGGTGGATGTAATGAAAGTCCCCGGCAATAATATCACATTCATGAAAGTAACGGGAATAGCGAGGCTTGTTGATCGCCTGCTTGCTGCCGGTGGGATAAACCATGGAAAAGGGAAGTTGCCCTACCAGGGGCGCTAATACCCTTGCAACAGCCGCCAGGGCTTTTAAAGAATTAAGCGGGACAGGCAGTCCCAGCACAAAAAGCAAATCTCCATAGATCATTTTACACCCGGCTTTTTCAAAAGCCTGGGCCATCCCAAGGCGATCCATGGCCGACATTAATAAAACCTTCTTCGATTCTTTGAATATATCGGTTTCATCATCCAACTGTTCAATAGCTCTGCGTTCAAGGGTGTTCTTCAGCCCGGAACCGTCAACAATCGGGGTTTTTTCCGCTGCCCGGGAAATTCTCCGGGCATCCCTGAATTCATAACGGCGGTCCACCGCATAAATATAGAGGTCCATCCCGCCAAGGCCAAATGCATCTACTTTACCGTCAAGTTCCCTGATAATTTCAACCATCTTGTCCATATCGCCATCAGTGCCGATACGCTCAATTTTAAACTGTTCGCCTTTTAATTCCACGGTAACGACATGATTTCTTTTGGAAGAGCCAAGGCTAATACCGATTATACGTTTCAATTTGACGGTTCTCCTTTCCCTTTGTATTCTAAAACATTATCCAGGGTTTGCTGTAATTGTTCAGGATTAAGATAGCGGTCTTCCTGGATTGGAGTAGGCCCTAGATCAATATAGATAATCTGGATGTCGAGCAAAGCTTCGGCCAGGTGATACCATTTTTCTGAAGAAATCATCACCAGGGTGTCAAATTTGCGCAGGTTGGCAATCATTTCAAAAATATGGTTAAAGAAATCTAATGCCTGTTTATCCTTAACCATATCCCAGCGCTGCCGGTTGTCGAGGAGGAGAAAATAATCGAGGCCATATAAACGGCAGAGGTCTGCAAGTTCGGCAGTATTAGACAGGGGAAAACCGATAACAGCAACCTTATTGCCTTTACGTATTTCCCCGACAGCCTCAATACGGGAAACAAAGCTGCGATCTAAGTTTAAGCGCCCGGCTGCTTCCTGCTGGGAAAAGCCCTGCTCCCGCAACTCCATAACCCTTTCAACTACCCGGGCAGCTTTATCGAGACTGATCATTTTCTCGCCGATGCGAAAAGTTCTTTCTTTCATCTTCGGATACCCCGCTACAGGATGTGCACAAATATGAGACCGTTCTCATTTTACTATTAATAGAGTTAAGTAGCAATATGATGGGATTTCCCAAAAATCAACTGGAGACTCAAGGTTGTTTGTCCGCTGCCCGGGAAACATTATGAACATAAAGAGAGTATTCTTTTAAGATAGCTTCCATCTCGGCCTTAGCTTTAGCCTGCACCAACCGATTTCTTGCCGTGGAAGCACCCGGGAAACCCTTGATATACCAGGAGGCATGGGTACGCATTTCCCGGACTGCCGCAGCTTCACCTTTTAAGTTAGCAAGTAAATCGAGATGTTTACAGGCAGTTTCGATAACTTCATCTATAGTCGTTTTCTGCGGCAGGCTTTTACCCTCCAAGCCCGCTCTCACCGCTGCAAAAATCCAGGGGTTTCCCCTGGCAGCCCGCCCGACCATGACCCCGTCACAGCTGCAATATGAAAACATGGCCTCTGCAGCGGCAGCAGAATCAACATCACCATTGCCAATCACAGGAATTGAAACAACTTCTTTAACCTGCCGGATAATATCCCAATCCGCCCGGCCGCTGTAACCCTGCTTTACTGTCCGGCCGTGAACGGCAATTGCTTTCAACCCCGCTTCTTCAGCCCTGGCAGCAATCTCCAGGGCCGTTACCGCCTGTTCGTCCCACCCTTTTCGCATTTTTACGGTTACCGGGCAATTGACGGCACCGGCCACAGCCTTAAATATTTCACCGGCTAAATCAGCGTCGCGCATCAGTGCGCCTCCGTCTCCATTGCGAATAATTTTTGGAGTAGGGCAGCCCAGGTTGAGATCAATAAAGTCAGGCTCGAGTTTTTCAAGTTTAACTGCCGCTTCGGCCATGATGCGGGGATCGGAACCGAAAAGCTGGAAACCGATCGGTCTTTCTGCGTCAGTAAAGTATAATAAATAGCGCTGCTTCCCGGGGTTATAGTGCAAACCTTTAGCACTGATCATCTCCGAATAAACCAGGGGGCACCCATGTTCTTTTGCTATCAGGCGAAAAGGTTGATCTGTAATGCCGGCCATAGGGGCTAAGGCCAGGCCGGGGGAAACTTTAAGGGGACCTATTTTAAGTGGCAACTTGAGGCTTCACTCCGTAGGGATGATAAAAAATCGTGCCTGCTCAGACATGCTGCGTTTTGGACTGTTGCCGGCTCTAACTTTACAGTAATAATAAATCTTTGTCATTAATAAAAAGAACTTGTTAAACAATAAAAAGCATTAGCTCAAGCAAGCCGGGCCCCCGTCCTAACAGTGCCAGAACGGCGCTGTTCCATTAAATCAACAAAAGCTTCCAGCCTGGTCTGGACACCCGTAGCCCCGGTATGTTCATCAATAAAAAGGGTTAAAACCGGAATGCCATATTCCTTGCTCACACGGGGAACCAGGCTCTTGGCAACAATTTCTGGTATGCAGGAAAACGGGGCCAGCTGCACCACCCCATCATAACCCAGCCTGGAATAGCGAATAATATCACCTATGCTGTTTTGTCCATGCCCGCCTACTTTCTGGGACAGGTAGGGCATGGCCAGGGTGCGGCTGCCCATGTCACCCCTGGTAGACAAAACATCGTGACGGGTGTAGCTGGTTAAATAAATGCTACGTCTTACTTCTACCCCCAGGTGCCCCAGCTGCTCTTCTACGTAAAAATTGGCAAACGGTTCCAGCTGGACATAAATTTCGCCAATAATCCCGACTCTTAAAGGAGTCCTATTATTGTCTGCCGGTACATTCTCCAGCAAACCCCGGGCTTCTTTTCCTGCCGAATCAATTTCCGGGTAAGTCCTGGCCGGGCCCATTATATTCATGGCCTTTTCAAATGCTTTAGAAGTTGATCCCGGGAAGTTTTCACGGGGTCTCCTGGACTGGGCTAAAAACTCCAGGTCATCATAAATTTTAAGCTTGTGGTAACCCTTTTTAATCGTCCGCCACAAATGTGGCCAGGAATGCTTTCCTTTAAGCTTTTTTAGCTCCCGGTAAAAATGAGCCGGTTTCCGCAGGGGAGGCCAAAAGAAAATAAAGTCAAAATCGTAGCCTAAATCTTTTAGAATGCGCCTGTGCAGTTCTCCGTATAAACCGGCCCGGCAAGGACCGTAACCCCCACCGCTCATAAGCAGGTCAGCCCCGCGCTCCAGGCCTTCCAGGTAAGTGCCTAAAACTATTTTAAAGGGAATGCAGGCAAATTCAGGGGCGTGCTTTGCTCCAAGCATGAGCGTGCGGCGGGTTGGCCTGGCAGGAGTTATCGACTCATGTCCCAAATCCTCAACCAGCAGTTCAATAATTGGGGTAAGGGTACCCATATGCCCATAAGTTATCTTCAAGTTTCAATAACCTCCGTCAGGGATAAAAGATAAGCTAAGTAACTTCTTTTACCAGGTGGCAGGAGACATAGTGGTCAGTCCCGGCCTTTTTCAGGACAGGCACTTCCTGAGAACAAACTTCTTCGGCCCAGGGGCAGCGAGGGTGAAAGGTGCAGCCCGGCGGCGGGTTTGAGGGACTGGGCACATCACCTTTTAAGATGATTCTCTCTTTTTTTATTTTCGGCTGCATGGTAGGCACAGCAGACAAAAGGGCCTGGGAATAAGGATGCATGGGCGAACTGTATAGCTCTTTTTTGGGTGCATCTTCTACGATCCGCCCCAGATACATTACCCCAACCCGGTCGGAGATATGTTTAACCACACTTAAATCGTGGGATATAAATAAAAAAGTTAACCCGAATTTTTCCTGCAACCTTTCCATCAGGTTTATAATCTGGGACTGGATTGACACATCGAGGGCAGAAACAGGTTCGTCGGCAACGATAAATTCCGGTTCTAAAACCAGCGCCCGGGCAATCCCGATCCGCTGACGCTGCCCCCCGGAAAATTCATGGGGATAACGGCGAAAGTGGTGCTCGTCAAGGCCACATTCCCGGAGCACAGAAATAACCCGCTCTCTTCTTTCCTTCCCGGTGGCGATACCGTGAACTTCCAGGGATTCCCCGATCGCTTCCCCGACGCTCATCCGGGGATTAAGCGAGCTATAGGGATCCTGGAAAATAATTTGCATTTCCGGCCGCATTTTACGCAGCTCGTCCTTATCAAGAGTGCTAACGTCTTTACCTTTATAAAGCACTTCGCCGTCAGTAGGATTAATCAGCCTTAATATAGTCATTCCCGCTGTAGATTTACCGCAGCCGGATTCACCGACCAGGCCGTATGCTTCCCCGGATCTTATATCGAAGTCAATACCGTCAACTGCTTTAACGTAACCGGTTACCCTGGAAAATACCCCGGCCCTGATCGGGAAATATTTTTTCAATCCCTTCACGGACAGTATTTGCTGGGGGGCTTCCATTTATTTCACCCCTTCCCCTTTTGCTTCCTGTTTCTGGTACAACCAGCACCTGACCTGGTGCCCGGGGGCCTGTTCCACTAGCTCAGGGACTTCTCTCTGGCAAACTTCCATCACTTCTTTACAGCGCGGATGAAAAGCGCAACCCTCGGGCATAGCCTTGGGGTTGGGAACATTGCCCGGAATAAAGTCTAAAACATCTTTTTCTTCTTCCAATTTTGGTTTTGAATTAATTAAACCGGCCGTGTACGGATGCATGGGACTGCTAAAAAGTGTTTCCACATCCGCTTTTTCAACGATTTTACCGGTATACATAACCACTACGTAATTTGCCATCTCGGCAATTACCCCCAGGTCGTGGGTAATAAAAATAATAGCTGTGTTAATTTTCTTCTGCAGGTCTCTCATCAGTTCTAAGATCTGGGCCTGGATAGTCACGTCCAGGGCTGTGGTCGGTTCATCGGCTATTAGAAGTTTTGGATTGCAGGAAAGGGCCATCGCGATCATCGCCCGCTGACGCATTCCGCCGCTTAGCTGATGAGGATAATTATCAAGGATTGCTTTGGGCCTTGGAATCCCGACCAGCTCCAGCATACGCCCCGCTTCCTGCCAGGCGGCAGACTTTTCAAGTCCCTGGTGAAGGCGAATAGCTTCACTGACCTGGTCCCCTATTTTATAAACCGGATTTAGCGAGGTCATCGGCTCCTGGAAAATCATAGCAATTTCATTACCCCTGACACTGCGCATTTCTCGTTCGCTGATAGTTAGCAAGTTGCGATCATTTAATAATATTTTGCCACCCTCAATTTTCCCGGGTGGATAGTAAATCAACCTCATAATACTTAAAGAGGCTACACTTTT
>PUKR01000272.1 GCA_003552365.1 Syntrophomonadaceae bacterium | reverse complement strand
TTAAGCAAGGTCAGAACAAACAAAACTCCCTCTCGTAAAAAGAACCTGCCGGCCAGGCAGGTTCTTAAACTTTCACCTTTATATTTAGAGGATTTTGTGACCGTTAAGAGTAGCTTACATCAGCACCGGCAAGCCTGAAATGATAATCCACGCAAACAGGGCCTTGATTTCGGGCAGCTTGACACGCAACCCTATAATGGCTGAGCAGGCTTCTGTTTTTAGATCATATACCGGAGTTTTTTCTATCTGAGCAAATTTTAACCAACCGGCAAAGCTTTACAGGCCATTCACCTTTAATCAAGGTCTGGTTCTTCATCTACGATATCCTCTTCGATATCATCAGGGATATTATCTTCGTAAGTATTATCATCCGGATCATTTAAATCAATGATGGCAGGTTCAAAGCCGATAAAAGCCCCGCCCATTTCTGCTTCATTTGCAATAAAATCGTTTTCAGTAAGCGCTACTTCGGCTTGCTCGTAAACAACCAGGCCTCCGCCAAACTCAGCGGCGATATTTTCAATAAATTCATTGCCTGTAATGGTGGCAACCGAATTGGCTACAATAATTATTCCCCCGCCTGATTCTTCCCTGGCTACGTTACCGGAAATGATATTTCTTTCCAATTCAATGGTGGAGTTTTGAACGATAAAGCCGCCCCCCGTAACTTCTGCTTCATTATTGGAAATGGTATTGTCGGTAAAGATAGCCTCACTCTCTTCGGCGATCACCACGCCGCCACCGGCTCGACCCGCTCTATTTTCATCGATTAAATTACCGGTCAGTACAGGGGAAGAGTTGATCATAATAGCAATTCCACCGCCGTCCTGCTGGACCAGGTTTCCGGTAATATCGTTATTATCAATGGTTGGTGAGGACTGCTTGACATAAATTCCCCCTCCACCATATAAAACAGCATTTTCTGAAATAATGTTATCGGTCACGTTAGCATCGGTACCTTCAAGTATGGCAAGGCCGCCGCCGCTTTCGTCTGTATAGTTTTTCATTATTGTATTGTTATTTATTTCAGGGGCCCCGCCTTCACTTAGAGCAATCCCTCCACCATGATTTTGAGCTGAATTCTGGGAAACTTCATTGTTTTCAATGGTAGGGCTGGCATTAAAAGCAGCAATCCCACCGCCAAACCAGATCGCTTCATTTTGATGAATGGTATTGTTAGCGACCAGGGGATCCGCATTCCATACGGCAATCCCGCCGCCACTGGTGCACCTGTTGCTGTTAATATTATTGCCGCGAATACTGGGGGAAGAATCAAAATCAACCAGGATCCCTCCTCCCAGGTACTGGGCATCATTTTCGGCAATGGTATTGTCCTCAATTATTGGATTGGCTTCCAGCGCAGTAATACCCCCGCCGCTGAATGCGCTGTTGTTGCGAATCTGGTTATTTTCTATGACAGGACTGGAGTCACCGAGCACGGCAATCCCGCCACCGTCCTGGTCGGCTTCGTTTCCGGTTATAAAGTTTTTAGTGATAGTCGGTGAACTGCTGCTGTGAATAAATATCCCGCCGCCATAATGACCGTCTTCAGTAACCTGTTCGCCTTCCTCTTCATAAGTAACTGATTCCCTGGTACCTATGCCGTTAGTTATTGTAAATCCTTTTAAAACTGCATCATTACTTTCACCGTTTTGAAAAGTAATCACAGAACCTCTTTTACGTCCGTCTATAACAGTTTCAGCTACCACTTCTTCATTATCCGGCTCTGTACTGCGTACGGTAACATTTTTGCCCATAAAATCGACTTGTTCATAGTAAACACCCGGTTCGACAACTATTTCATCCCCGTCTTCGGCAGCTTCTATTGCAGCCTGGATGGTATGATAATCACCGGGGACAGAAATGTGGGGGTTGTAAAGCGACAAACCCGCAATTACAGCTACGGCAATTAAAATCACCACGGCCGCCCCGATACCAACTATCTTAAAATTACGGGGCCTGCTTTCATTTTGTGTATTCCGAACGTCTTGAGTATTTTGCATTTCACTATCTTTATGTTGATTGTTTCCATTTTGATCTTTCATTAATATAGGTTCCTCCCTTATTCTAACTTCCCCTGCAAACCTAAACTTCACTATTCTTCATATACATCATTGGGAATATTTTCACTGTAAGTATTATCATCCGGATCATTTAGTTCCAGGATAGAGTCATCTGAAACCCAAAGCGCTCCTCCGCCTTCAGCTTCGCCGGCTTCGTTGCGCTCAAAAATGTTTCTCAATAAAACCGGTTCAGAGTTGTAAATAGCGGAGGCTCCGCCCAGGTGGTCCGATTTATTTTCCTTAAATGTATTATCTTCCAGGGTTGGCGAAGACCCTTCCATGTATAAGCCTCCCCCGGCAATAGCGGCAATATTCTCGGCTATCTCGTTATAAGCTATTAACAGCGCGGTAGTCATTGAATTGACCAGGAATATCCCACCGCCATTGGCAGCCCTGTTCCTTGAAATTGTGTTTTCTTCGATAATCGGTTCCGATTCCTCGACCAGGATGCCGCCGCCATTGCGCTCGGCGATATTTTCGGTGATTGTATTGCCCTTGATGGAAGGAGTAGAATTAACCGCAACCACAATACCGCCTCCAAGCCTGTCCGCGGTATTATCGGTTATCGTGTTATTAAGCAGTTCCGGAGCCGAATTTGAAATGATCACCACTCCGCTGCCCATCTCGGCATGGTTCCTGGTTATTTCATTTCCCTCGATCAAAGGGGAAGATTCTTCTATAAAAATGCCACCGCCTAAAAACCCCGAATTGCTAATAATCAGGTTGTCCAACACCTGCGGAGAAGAATCAAAGATTGCCAGTCCCGCTCCGTATTCAGCATCATTATCTTCAATAACATTGTTTTTGATCACAGGGGTGCTGCCCCCGGAGACAACTATCCCGCTGCCACGGGTCACAGTAAAACCATTTAAAACGGCCTCTTCACTTTCGCCGCTGCGGAAAGAAACTACCGTTCCACCACCGCCGCCGTCAATAATAGTTTGATCAACCACACTTGGATCATCGGGGTCCGTACTGCGTAAAATGATGTCTTTTCCTTTAAAATCAATACTTTCCCTGTAAATCCCCACATCCACTACTATTTCGTCTCCATCATCGGCAGCATCAATGGCTTCCTGGATCGTGGGATACTTATCAGGGACGGTTATGCCGGTATCGCTGAGGGCAAAAATAGCAGAAATAGCCACCCCAATGATAACAACGACTGCCACACCAACAATAGCAAGTTTCAGCTTGTTATCAAAGATTTTGCTCTTGGCAGCAAAATCAGGCATTTTTATTTTCCTGTCCGCAGGTTCTTTATCTAATTCGTTAGTTACTTTATCGGTAACTTTTCCAGCAGGTTTATCCTCGGCATCTTTAGCTTCCTCTTTAACATCCTCTTCGGATGCTTCCCCGCAGTAAGGGCAAATATCAAATTCTTCTTCATCATATTTCATGCCACATTTTTTACAGTCTCTCATTATATACCCCTCTCAAAGACAATAAACTTGAAATCCTGTAATCCTGCCCGCAATAATAAAAACATTTTTTTATCAAGGCGGTCTATTAATATTCATTGCCTTTACAAAGTTTAAAAATAGTCGGATCTTTTAAATTAGGTTACAAACGAAAAAATTACCTTATCCTTTTGACTTCAAAGCATTATAAATTCTACATCTGCTTATTATTTCCTTCTTCACCCGCGCAGCACAACCCCTGCATAGAAAAAACATTTACTGACCGGGGAAATAAGTACTGCCCTGTTACCCGTTGACTGTCATACCCTTCTGTTTAACGACTTTTATATTAACACGCCAAAATACATTTAAACAAGTCACTTATTTATTTTTAATAATAACATATAAAACTTAAAAACCCTAAAAGCCATCATCCTGTATACAGCAGGCGATGGCCTTTAGTAAATACCTTGCTTAAACTTGTTTTAAACCAGTCCTCGCAGATATTGCAGTTGCCCGATTATTTACCTGGGACTTAATGATACCAGCTCCGGACGATGCATATCATCATAATAAGTAAAGGATATTTCGGCACCGTCTTCGATTCCCTCCCTGCTTACCCCATCACCGAGGGCATAAGCACGATGAAATTCAATCTCTACTGAACTGCTGTCAACCTGGCCGATATAAGTCCCATGGATCATTTCACCTTCCAGGGGCTGTTCAACTTTTTCAATTGATTCCAGCACCGGCCTATGCTCACTTTCAACAAAGGTAAAAGCAACCTCCGAGCCATCTTCAATCTTGTCGACACTGACGTTTTCCCCTAACTCAAACACCCGGGTCCTCGCTATTTCAACCGAACGGGAATCAATTTGCCCTACGAGGACCCCTTCACCTTCAATTTTTGTTTTTTCTTCATCAACAGCTTCTTCTTTTTCGGCTTCTTCAAGCACTTCAACTGAAAGCATCAGAGGTCTGTGTTCGCCGTCTTCATAAGTAAAAGCAATTTTCGAGCCTTCCACCAGGTGGTCAACCTTTAACCCGTTGTCGATGGTAAATACTTTCGGGCGGCCATCCACATCTATCTCAACCGAGCGGCTGTCGACCTGACCGTTATATATTCCCTCTCCTTCTTTAATCTCTCCTGCTGTTTCTAAAGGTTCAATTTCTTTCAAAACTGGCCGGTCAGCAGCTTCATAAAAAACAATAGCCACCTCGGTGCCACTTTTTAGATCAGCCACGCTGAGCCCTTCCTCAAGAGCAAAAGCCCGCTTCTGCCCCTCCAATTTTATTTCTACCGATTGACTGTCGATTTGCCCCTCATAAATTCCCTGCGCTTCTAAAATTTCTTCCGGGTCATATGCATCTAATTCTTCATCAGCTTCAGCCTCAACTTCTTCACTGTCCGTTTGACATCCAACTCCAAGAGCAACTGCTACTACAAAAATTACAACCAGGACAAACCAGGGTTTTTTTGTTATAAACATAGCTCATACTCCCCTCTATTTTGCTGTTCGCTATCCTTTTATCTATTATTATAGACTGCCCGGTTATGCATTTGGTTCCCTTACCAATTAATATAACTCAAAATGTAAAGTTTGCCTATAGTATATTTGATTTAAGTGGGGAACCCTGTACCTGAATAAAATTTATGATAGAATAAAAATGAGGAGGGTAATCTATGGAGAAAAAAATTAAGGTGGGGGTTAGCTCTTGCCTGCTGGGCAACCCGGTCCGTTATAATGGCGGCCATAAACAGGATCGCTACATAACAGGTATTTTATCCTCCTATTTTGATTTTGTACCGGTATGTCCGGAAGTCGAGTGTGGACTACCTGTGCCGCGGGAAACCATGCACCTAACCGGTGATCCGGAAGACCCCCGTCTTGTAACCACCAAAACCGGCATTGATCACACCGGGAGAATGAAAGACTTCTGCCGGCAAAAGCTGGCAGCGCTGGAAGAAGAAGATTTAAGCGCATTTATTTTCAAAAAAGACTCTCCCAGTTCAGGGTTACACCGGGTAAAAGTTTACGGAAGCTCCGGGCAGTCGCAAAAAAAAGGGCGGGGTATTTTTGCGGAAGCTTTAGTTAAACATTTCCCCCTGCTGCCTGTTGAAGAAGAAGGACGCTTAAATGATATCCGCCTGCGGGAAAATTTTATTGAACGCATCTTTTGTTATCACCGGTGGAAAACTTTTTTAGGCAACAACCCGGACTATAAAAAGCTTGTTGATTTTCATTCCCGCCATAAACTGCAAATCATGGCCCATAGCCCAAAACATCTCTCGAGCATGGGCAAACTGGTTGCAGCAGGGAAAAACTACCATCGCACCGAACTGCTTGAACAATACCAGGAAAACTTAATGAAAGCGATGGCCTTGAAAGCAACCGTCAAAAAAAATGTCAACGTGCTATACCATATTATCGGTCACTTTAAAACCTTCATTTCCGCAGATGAAAAGGCTGAGCTAATTGAAGTAATCGAACAGTATTCGCAGTCTCTTGTTCCCCTGATCGTTCCTTTAACCCTGATCAAACATTATGTCCGCAAATACAACGTCTCTTACCTGAACAATCAAGTTTACCTGGAGCCGCACCCATCAGAATTGATGCTGCGCAACCATGTTTGAGCAAGTAGAAAATTATCCAATATTATGTTATTATTCTGCTTAGTAATACTCAATCTTATCTAAAGAGGAGCAGGACATTGTCAAGCATAACCGGGTACAGGCAAGGATATTTCTTGCAAGCAAACGATTTCAAAAAAATGATACTCGGCGCCAGTAAGTTTTTTGACCGGGAAATAGAAAAAATTAATGCCTTAAACGTATTTCCGGTCCCCGACGGAGATACCGGCACAAACATGAGCATGACCCTCAATGCTGCTGTCGAAGGAACTCTCACTTATGATGGGAATTCAATCGGTGAACTTTCGGATGCAATAGCATCACATGCCCTGATGGGAGCCAGGGGTAATTCCGGAGTTATCCTGTCCCAAATATTTAGAGGAATCGCCCGGGGTCTCCAAAAAAAAGAACATATTACCCCTGCAGAGCTTAGCAAAGCTTTCCAATACGGGGTGGTATATGCTTACAAGGCAGTATCAAAGCCAGTTGAGGGGACTATCCTCACTGTAGCCCGGGAAATGGCCCGTGGAATCAGGAGATCGGTCAACCAGGGTGAAAATTTGTATGACAGCCTGGAAGAAGCAATCAAAAGCGGAAAGGTCGCCCTTGATAAAACCACCGACATGCTGCCCAGCCTAAAAGAAGCAGGGGTGGTCGATGCCGGAGGACTGGGTTTACTTGTTTTCCTGGAAGGCTGCCTCATCTCCATGAAACAATCATTCGACGACATGTTGCACCTGAAAATAACAAAGCCCGCCGTTTCTCCGGAAGAAAAAGTAAAACCTTTTACTGCTGAACCTGAGATAACCTACTCCCTGCCAACCGAACCACTGAACCTGGATTATCCATACTGTACAGAATTCATCATAAAAAATAACGGTGAAGATTTTTCAGGTTTAAAAAGTAAACTTTCCCCCAGGGGAGATTCATTAATATTAGCCATTCATAGACAATCAGCAAAAGTGCACATCCACACCGACTCGCCGGACCAGGTATTAGGCATTGCCCTTGGGTACGGTTCACTGCATAACATTAAGATTGACAACATGAGCGACCAGCACAGGCTGGCCGATAAACACGAAGAAAACAAGACTTCCATAATCACGGTGGAAGAACCAACCGTCTTAAAAAATGAACCCAGGGCCAGGGAAGGAATTACCGCTGTGATACCGGTTTCTTTCGGGGAGGGATTCCGTGAAATTTTTACCAGTCTCGGGGCCCATGAAATAGTTTTTGGCGGTCAAACCATGAACCCCAAGGTAGAGGACTTGATTACTGCTATTAACAACCTGCCCCAGGATGCGATCATTCTTTTGCCGAACAATAAAAATATTATTATGGTGGCCGAACAGGCTAAAAAACTATCCGGTAAACATGTAGAAGTTATTGAGACCAGGACTATTCCCGAAGGGTTGGCTGCCCTGTTAGCCTTCAACCACAAACAAAATATCGAAAAAAATCTGGAAACCATGCGTGAAGGGGCAGGCCTGGTTAAAACCGGACTAATCACAAATGCGACCAGGGATACTCTAGTCGAAGGAGTTGAAGTCAAAGGCGGGCAATACTTAGGATTGGCGGGGGATAAAATTTTAACAGCAGGATCAGAACTTTATCAAACCGCAATAAACCTGGTTGATAAGATAGTTAGCGAAGACAGCGACCTTATTACTGTATTTTACGGCCAGGATTTAGCCCGCGAAAAAGCAGC
>PUKR01000051.1 GCA_003552365.1 Syntrophomonadaceae bacterium | reverse complement strand
GGGGTACTATGCATTTGGAAAGGATGTTTCTGTTGAAGACTGAGATTAACAGTATCATAAATAGGAGGCGGGAGATTAGCAATTTGCCCTTTAAAAGTTTAATCCTGGCTTTTTTATTTTCATTTTTTTTATTTGCAATATCCGGTTGTGGTGGAGAAGAAACTACAACCTGTGCCGGCGGACAAACCGGTGATTTAACTGAAAAAGCTAAGGACAGCGAAGTTTTGGGCAGTAATGAGGAGGCCGGCGCAAATGAGATTGACGGCGATACCGGGAGCAGGGAGGAGAGAGAAAGCATGGATGACCTGAAAAACCGCTTGACCAGGATGCAGTATTATGTTACCCAGCAAGATGGAACAGAGCCTGCGTTTGAAAATGAATACTTTGATAACAAGGAAGAAGGTATCTATGTTGATATAGTTTCAGGAGAACCGCTGTTTAGTTCCACTGACAAATATGATTCTGGTACCGGGTGGCCCAGTTTTACCAGGCCAATTTATGAAGAAAGCATTGTGGAAAAAAAGGATACCAGTTACGGCATAATCCGCACCGAAGTACGCAGCAGGGAAGCTGACTCACACCTGGGGCATGTTTTTGAGGATGGCCCTGAACCTAACGGACTTCGTTACTGCATCAACTCGGCCGCCTTAAAATTTATCCCAAAAGATGAACTTGAGGCTGAAGGTTACGGGCAGTACCTTGAGCTCTTTGAAAAAAAATAATAGTGCAGAGTAGCCGGATTGAAAGCAGAAATTAACTTTAGTTTAGGTGAAACAAATTTAAGAAAATATTTTTTAGGCATTTTCCGGAAAAGCCAGCCGGGTCAAGATATTTTCTGGTAGATCTTACTCCCGGCAAGTATGCATATAAAGGCTATAAAAGCCGCAGTGTAAAAAGGAAAGATAAAAGTGTGCTGCCAGATTAAGCCGGTGAGCGGCGGTAGCAGGGCAATACCAACTGAGTAAGCAGCGAAAAATAAACCGATTGCCCTTCCCTGCCATTTTGGGTCTGAATTTTCCAGGACCATACCAAGCATACCTTGAAATGATAAGCCAAAACCGCAACCGTAGATGATCAGGGCTATAAACAAACCGGGAGCACGGGTTGATATGGCGGCCATAATTAATGCTAAGCAGATCAGCAGTAAACCGTTGGTGCAGCCGAAGAAATTTCCGTTCACTCTTGGTTTGATTATACCGGGCCAGCTGGACTGGAGTATTATTGCCGCCAGGGCAAATGATGCAAATAGCAAACCGGTTTGAGTATGATCCAAACCTGCTGATTCTGCGTGGCCGGGCAAAAAAGATGCCAGTGTCCCCGTGGAGCCGGTGGTCCCCAGGGCAAATAAAAACGTACCTTTGATTGCCGGACTGCTGATAACTTGCCCGAATGAACCCCGGGGTTCACCATTGCATGGCTGGTTATCCGGATTAATCTTGGACAGCCAAGAAGCTAAGCCGGCAGAAGCCAGCATCAAGCCTGCCAGCATATAATAAACTGAGTGAAAGCCGTGTAAATTAGCAATAATCCCTGCAACCGGAGGTCCGGTAACCGAAGCCAGGCCTATCGTAGCGCCAAAAATTGCAAGGCGGACATCGCGGGTAAAACCAGCCTTTTCTTTTACGGTAAGACAGGCCAGGGCAGCAGGAATCATTAAGCCGCCGGCAAGCCCGTGCCCTGCACGGATTACTGCCAGCTGGTAAGCATTATCAGCATACGTGTAGAGCAGAAGCATAACAGATACGCCGGCCAGGCCCAGCACAAGCGGGTGTTTCCAGCTTTTGGCATCAATAATCAGGCCGCCTGTAAAGTTGCCGATTATGTTAAAAAGAGAATAAAATCCTACTACCAGGCCTAAAGTGAACGGGGTTGCTCCCAGAGAAATAGCGTATGGGGCCAGGACCGGCATCTGGGCATGGGTATCAAAAAAAGCACAGAAGACAATTAGGTATACCGGCCAAAAAGATAGCAGCAGTTTTTTTAGGTTCTTATTTGGAAGGATGGTATGGCCCCCTCTGCCCTGGCTAATATTTGATTCGCTTAACAGACCCTCAAAACATTATAACTTTTTTACTAAAAAGAAAAAACACCGGGCTATAATGAATAAATATCTATAACTTTAAGCGCTGATATTGACAGCATGAAAAATGCATGTTATATTCTAATTGTTAGATATGCCTAACACAGGTGTGTAGATTGGTTACAGCACGGCTGAGCAGATACGATTATTGTTGCTACTCCTTTCTACCTTGCCAGACTAAGGAGGGTGAATTTAACTTGCCTCATTCTTTACCGGTTACTTCTTCCTTACAGGATTACCTCGAAGTAATTCTTAACCTTCTCCAGGAAAATAAGACTGCCCGGGTAACTGATATAGCTGATCGTCTGGGGATTGCCAAGCCCAGCGTGATCCAGGCCCTTGCTTTGCTTAAAGAAAAGGGGTTGATTAAACAGGACCCCTATGGTCCGGTGGAGCTTACGGAGAAGGGGCTTCGTTACGCTTTAAAAGTAAGGCACAGGCATAAAATTATTTATGGTTTTCTAACCCAGGTACTCGGGGTTTCGCCCTCAGCTGCCGAAGAAGATGCCTGTTTGATGGAACATGACTTGAGTGCCGAAACATTCGATCGTTTGTTGGTGTATTTGAAAGAGCAGGAAGTGGATCCGGCATTAAAAAAAGAAATAGAGTGGATCGACCAGTAGTTTCCAGTAATGCAGGGTAAAAAGAGTTTATTTAGAAGTCGTATTCCTTTTTTATGGCCAAAGGCGTCTTTTTAAACGATTTGACCGGTGGTGTAAGGCTTCAGGGCGAAGGTCCTTGTTTTTAATCAACTGGTTACCCGGGTTGAGCCGGGTAACGGCGATTGCTTTTTCGGTTAATTGCAAAGCGGCCTGGTAGTCATGGCAGTGGTGTTCGTAATACTTGGCCAGCTCGATATAAGCTCTCGGGTTAATATGATTGTTTTTTACAGATTCCTGCCAAATGGCTACCGCTTCTTCCCATTTTCCCTCTCGTTTAAAATGCAGCGACAATTCCAGGTTGGCTTCTTCGGCAAGCGTTTCAATGTTGCCCTCAGCCGCTTCCCGGAGGTAGCTAACTCCCTGTTCTGTTTTTCCTTCTTCCAGGCAGAGACACCCCAGGGCCAGGGCCTCCGCCGGATGCTTTAGGCATGATCCAACTGCGGTGTGATAGACTTTTCCAAGCAGGGTAACCATGGAAAGGATGTCAAGCACATTGTGTTCGAACACTTTTTTTATACGGCCGGTCTTTCCTTTTTTGAGGTAATCAAAATATACTCCCGGGATCTCCGCTCCCGGGATATCATCCCGGCGGTCCAGACCGAGAAGAGTCCTTTCCAATGAGTTTAAAGAGCGGGAAGCCAGTCTTTTTCTCCAAAGCGATCTTGCACATTGCAGTAAATCTAGGTGTTGGTCAGGTTCGCAAACGCTTATTCCGGCAAGTAGCTGCCGGGTTTGCAGTAGGGGCAGGTCAAACAATTTGCCGTTAAAGGTAATTAAGGTTTGGTAATCGGCAACAGTTTGATTTAAGTGAGTCAGCATTGCCTTTTCTTCTTTGGGTTTTCGCAGAAAATACTGGCGCAGTATAAAGTCTTCATTTCTAAGCGTGCCCAGGCCGATCAAAAAAGCCCAGGTCCCGGTGCCTCCGGCCAGTCCTGTGGTTTCAAGGTCCAGAAAAATCGCTTCGCGGGGGTTGAAATTCTTAAAACTGCTATCCCGGGAAGGTAAAGAAAGTTCTGAACCGCAGCAGCTTAAAATTCCGGAAAGCTCGTAGTTGCCATGAATATGATCCAGTGGAAACTGTAGTTCACGGAAGTAACAAAACCCGAAAGGTGTTTCTTCTACCCTGTCTTCACCGGGAAAGAAGCTTATAAATTTATTAACTTCATGTTCTTCGGCAACCTGCTTGCCGGTTTTAATTTCCCCGGTGGTTTGCATCATCGATAAGCGTGAGCCGAGATCCCGTTTCATTTCAAGATCACCTCTATTAATTGCAGGGCCTGTTGTTTTCCGGGCTGCCCCTCCTGGTAAGCGGGCCCTATACAGGAAGGACAACCTTCAGCACAGTGACAATCCGTGATTACTTTATGCGCTGCCTGGAAAATCTCCCTGTAGTTGTTGTATATTTCTTTACTGTAACCCACACCGCCGGGGAAGTTGTCATAAAGGTAGAGGGTGGGCAATTCCGTAAAAGGTGCTTTTACCTGGCTGACAGCCTGTAAATCCCTGGGATCACCCATTAAGAAAAATGAAGCCACCTGCGGCAGCAGGTTGGCCAGGCCGATCAACCCCGATTGGATCTCTGAAAGGGTCATATTTCCATAAGCTTCAGGCGACAAAGAGATCCAAAAGGCAGTGGTGTGCATTTCTGTTTCGGGGAGGTCAACCGGTCCGGCGCCTAAGTTCTCATGGGTATTAAAGCGTATTTTTTTAAACATCGAAACCAGGGCATTGATGCGGACATCACCCCAGGCCCGGTTTACGCGACCGCTTTCCTGGCCGTAAAGATCAAGAATTTTTAAGTCTACCGAGAGGTTGGCATCGGTGAAATAACTGACTTCCACTTCCCGAACATAAGCCTTTTTTTCATCAAAATCGAATTCTTCCACCTGGTACTGCTTACCCCCGTGCATGTATATTGCTTCTTCGTGGACCAGCATCGGGGCGCTAAAGCGGTCCACCTCGCCAATTACCCTTCTCTGTGGATCAGTTATATCGATAATTACCACATTCTCACGGGTAGCGCTGCGCAGGCTAATTTCTTCAGCAGGGTAAGTGTCTTCCATCCAGTGGTATCGCCCATCGCTAAAGTAGAGGACATCTTCTTGTTCCAGGAATGTCAGGATTTCTTCTATTTCAGCCCTGCCGAACTTTTCGTCTTGGTTGAAAGGCAGTTCAAAAGCGGCACAGCGGATATGGTTGGTCAAAATGATCAGGTTATCCGGGTCGGCCAGGGCCCGCTCCGGGGTTCGTCCGAAAAAGTAATCGGGGTTGGAGGCAATATACTGGTTAAGCGGTTCGCTGTTGGCGATCAGAACGGCCAGGGAAGTGCCGCTTCTTCTTCCCGAGCGGCCGGCTTGCTGCCAGGTACTGGCGATACTGCCGGGGTAACCTGTCATCAGGCAGGCGTCAAGAGCGCCGATATCAATGCCAAGTTCAAGGGCATTGGTGCTGATTACGCCCTTAAGGGTTCCTTTACGCAAGCCTTCTTCAATGGCCCGCCGTTCTTTTGGAAGGTAGCCCCCGCGGTAACCCTTGATGGCGCTGTTTTCGCCGGGCCTTTTTTTAAGGCCCTGGTTCAGGTAAGTGAGAAGCACTTCTACGTTCAGGCGGCTGCGGGTAAATATTATAGTCTGGATTTCTTTCGATATCAGCTGCTCGGCCAGGGTCTTTGCTTCCAACAGGGAACTGCGCCGCAACCCCAGTTCCCGGTTAACTACCGGCGGATTGTAAAAAATGAAATGTTTCTCCGCCCTGGGGGCACCATTTTCCGTAATAACTTCCAGGGGTTCTTCAATTAGCTGGCCGGCGAGTTCACCCGGGTTGGCAATGGTCGCTGAGCATAGGATAAACCGGGGATTTGAACCATAGAAAGAGCAGATCCGCTTCAGCCTGCGGATCACATTGGCAACGTGGCTGCCGAAACCCCCCCGGTACTGGTGCATTTCATCAATAACGATATATTTAAGGTTTTGAAAAAGCTGAATCCACTTGGTGTGGTGGGGCAGGATAGCAGAGTGAAGCATGTCCGGGTTGGTAACTATGATGTGCCCGCTGCGGCGTATTTTTTGACGCAACCCGGGTTCGGTATCACCGTCGTATGTCTGGCAGTAAAGCGGTGTTTCTAAATCAGAAGCCAGTTCCCGCAGTTCGGTGACCTGGTCCCTCGAAAGTGCCTTGGTTGGAAAAAGGTAGAGGGCCCTGCTGGTGGGATCATCGATTAATGAGTTTACTACCGGTAAATTGTAACACAGCGTTTTGCCGGAAGCAGTGGGAGTAACTACCACAACATTGCGATGGTCAGTTAAAACGGTTTCCACCGCTTTAGCCTGGTGGCTGTACAGTTTTTCGATTCCTCGTCGTTTCAATGCTTCTTGAAGCTGGCGATCCAGACCTGGAGGAAAATCGGCGTAATTGCCCTTTTTTTCCGCTACTGTTTGCCAGCAAGTAACGTTGCTCATAAATGCAGGGTTGTTTTTCCACTGATTGAGTACTTCATTTAAATCCGACATATATTTCAACCGCCTTAAACATAAGTTTGGATTGTGTTATCTATTGATTCGACGCAACATTAAACAACTCCTACTAATCCATAAATCTTTCTTTCTAATGTTATTGGGGAATATAAGTAAAAAAATCATCCCGGGAGTTTAAGCCTGTAATCATGATGATTTTGCCTTTTGGCCGGTGAGCTGTTTAATATACAGGATGTATAGAAAAAAGAGTTATTTTTTTTCCGCTCGTACCAATGATTTTTCAAATAATTTCTAGTACGATGTCAATACATTAAAGCAGCTTAACTAATGAGTCATATGAGCTGTATAGCGGCTTAACCTTTATGTCTGCATTAATAAAAATGATTGTGGTTGTTTTAGCGTTTGAGTTTTTAATTAAGAGCAGCCCCGGTCTATGCTATAATAAATTCGAGGCCTTTTGCCGGTTGCTATAAAGCAGCGGCAGGTCTTTGCCAAAACATCCTATTTACTGGCCTGGGTTATTTGGCAAATTTACCGAGGAGGGTTAGTTTATGACTGAGATGATTAAAGATAATTTCATTGCAAAAGCTTCGGCTGAAGACTGGAAAAACTGGAAATGGCAGCTAAAAAACAGAATAACCGATATTGAGACTTTAAAACAGGTGATCAATTTAAATAAGGAAGAGGAAGAAGGGGTCAAGGAAGCGCTGAAATATTTAAGGATGGCCATTACCCCATATTATGCCAGCCTGATTGATAAAGATGATCCCGCTTGCCCAATCCGGCTGCAATCTGTCCCCACCTTTTCTGAGACTCAAATGGGCACTTCTGATCTGGAAGACCCTCTTGATGAAGATATTGATTCACCGGTAACCGGAATAACCCACCGCTATCCCGACCGGGTGCTTTTTTTAGTTACTGACCAGTGCAGCATGTATTGCCGGCACTGCACCAGAAGGCGAATAGCCGGCCATACAGACAAGGCTTACACAAGGGAACAGGTTGACGCCTCTATAAATTATGTTAAAGAAACTCCTCAAGTCAGGGATGTTTTAATCTCAGGCGGAGACGGGTTTTTAATTTCAGATCAGATGATCGAATATATCGTCCACAATTTACGAAGCATCCCTCATGTAGAAATAGTAAGGTTTGGCACACGGACCCCGGTAGTGATGCCCCAAAGAATTACTGATGACCTGCTATCAATTTTGAAAAAGTACCAACCGGTATGGATTAATACGCACTTCAACCATCCCAGGGAGTTAACTGACGAGGCCATAGAGGCATCCGAGAAAATTGTGGATGCAGGAATACCGCTGGGCAACCAAAGTGTTCTCTTGAAAGGCGTAAATGATTGCCCCATAACCATGAAGGAACTGGTGCACAAACTGGTCAAGCACAGAATCAGGCCTTATTACCTTTACCAGTGCGATCTTTCTACAGGGATCGAGCATTTCAGGACCCCGGTCGCTACAGGCCTGGAAATCATTGAATCGCTTCGCGGACATACCAGCGGCTTTGCCGTCCCTACATATGTGATAGATGCTCCCGGCGGCGGCGGTAAAACCCCGGTGATGCCTCAATATATGCTTACCCAGTCGGCCAATTCCGTCATTTTGAGGAACTACGAGGG
>PUKR01000149.1 GCA_003552365.1 Syntrophomonadaceae bacterium | reverse complement strand
TAACAACCTCTCACTTCTTTAAAGCTGTTGATGTGATGAAAAGTGGATATGCTGTTTAAATGATCAAGGCCAGGATTGCCTTTTGCGTATGCAACCTGTTTTCCGCCTGGTCAAAAACAATCGAACGGGGTCCATCAATAACTTCATCGGTTATTTCTTCTCCCCGGTGGGCAGGCAGGCAATGCATCACTAAAACATCTTCCCCGGCCTGTTCAAGCAAGGAACTGTTAACCTGGTATTGTGAAAAAGTTTTTAGGCGTTCTTCCTGTTCCTCCTCCATACCCATACTGGTCCATACATCCGTATATATTATATCAGTTGATTGCACCGCTTGCACAGGGTCATCCACTATCTCGATATTCGCTCCAGTTTGAGCGGCATCGATTCTTGAAAGCCTGGTTATTTCAGAGTCGGGCTCAAAGCCCGAGGGTGAACATATTACTATGTGCATACCCATTTTTGCTCCGCCAAACATCAATGAATGGGCCATGTTATTACCGTCGCCGATATAGGCAAGCTTTAACCCTTCCAGCCTTTGCCTCTTTTCTTTGACGGTAAACAGGTCAGAAAGCACCTGGCAGGGGTGCAGTAAGTCGGTTAAGCCGTTTATTACCGGCACGGAACTGCACTCTGCCAGGTCGATCACATCCTGGTGGGAATAGGTTCGGATCATGATCCCGTCCAGGTAGCGACTCAGGTTCCTGGCAGTATCGGCAATGGTTTCACCGCGTTTTAACTGCATATCGTTTGCGCTTAAGAAAAGGGCGTAGCCACCCAGCTGCCACATACCGACTTCAAAAGATACCCTGGTCCTGGTTGACGACTTTTGAAAAATCATGCCCAGGGTCTTGTCTTTTAAAGGATGGTAGATCTCACCCAGCTTTTTTTTCATTTTAAGTATCTGGGCAGTATCCAATATTTGATCGATTTCTTCACGGCTTAAATCATGAATGGAAATAATGTCCTTTCCCTTCATATTTACAGCCATATTTTAGAGACCTCCTATTATTTATTCCCGTTCGACGGCACAGGCGATCCCTTGACCACCACCGATGCATAGAGTAGCAAGGCCACGCCTGGCATCTCTTTTCTGCATTTCGTGGATTAAGGTAACGAAAATCCTGGTCCCGCTTGCCCCGATCGGGTGTCCGATAGCGATGGCACCACCGTTAACGTTAACAATTTCGGTATCCAGATCAAGTTCCTGGATAACGCTCAATGCCTGGGCTGCAAAAGCTTCATTGGCTTCTATCAAGTCAAGATCGGAAACATTCCAGCCTGCTTTTTCCAGCGCTTTATTTGTAGCCGGAATCGGACCGGTGCCCATGATGGTTGGATCAACTCCCGCAGAAGCGTAACTGGTTATCCGTGCCAGGGGTTTTAAACCCAGCTCTGCAGCTTTTTCTTTGCTCATGACCACAACCGCCGCTGCGCTGTCGTTGATCCCGGAAGCGTTCCCGGCGGTTACTGTACCGTCTTTTTTGAAAGCCGGGCGCAACTTCGCGAGAGCTTCCAGGGAGGTCATCCTGGGGTGCTCGTCAACTTCAAATTTTATTGGGTCTTTTTTGCGCTGCGTTACCATTACGGGGACAATTTCTTCCTTGAAGCGGCCGTTTTCAATCGCAGCATGCGCTCTTTCCTGGCTTGTTAGAGCAAATTTATCCTGCACTTCCCTGGTGATTCCGTAGCGTTCGGCAATATTTTCTGCAGTGGCGCCCATGTGGTAATCATTCATGGCACACCAGAGTCCGTCTTTAACCATGACATCGACCATCGAACTGTCGCCCATGCGTAAGCCCCACCTGGCCTTGTCTACAGCATATGGAGAAGCGCTCATGTTCTCGGTGCCTCCGGCAACAATAATCTCAGCATCGCCGGCAGCAATTGAAGCGGCTGCTGAAGTTATACTCTTTAAACCTGATCCGCAAACTTTGTTTATCGTTGTACAGGGCACTTCTTCTGGGAGGCCGGCTTTAAGGGAGGCCTGCCTGGCGACGTTCTGTCCTAAAGCTGTCTGCAGGACACATCCCATCAAAACCTCATCAACCTGGTCTTCTTTAACCCCGGCTTTTTCAAGGGCGCTTTTAATTACCAGGCTGCCCAGCTCAACTGCACTGACATCTTTCAACGTCCCGCCGAATGTTCCAACCGGGGTCCTTACCGCACTGACTACAACTGCTTCTTTCATTAGTGAAACCTCCTGTTTAAATATTATTATGGTGTGCTATCGGGCTTTTCTAATAGCCACTTAAATGAATATTTGCAATTACACTTTCGATATATATATTCTATAGTTGTTATTTATTCCCTGCAGTATCCCAAAAAATTGGTGTCAACATGGCATCATGTTTCCATTAAACAGGGGCTTCCAGTGATTGTCAAAAGCCTGAAAGCCCCTTGTTTGTTGGTGCGAGCGAGAGGACTTGAACCTCCACGGGCTTAAAGCCCACTAGGTCCTGAACCTAGCGCGTCTGCCATTCCGCCACGCTCGCTCATTTATTCTGCTATGTTATTATAACGATTCTTGGCCCGGTTATCAATAGGCAGATCCAATTTTTCAAGCATTTTAGGTCCTTACCCTAAAATGCTGCGCAAATCTGGCAAGACATTATTAATGATCCCGGATATGCCGGTGCACACTGAACTTAGTAGAGCCCATTTTGAAAATCATTTTTTATGGAACTGGCTCGTCCAGTTTAGGGGAGGGTGAAATAAAAAGTGCTTCCCCTGCCTTCCTCGCTTTCAGCCCAAATCTCGCCGCCGTGACGGTTAATAATCCTGGCAACTATACTTAAGCCGATGCCGCTTCCGGAATATTCTGTTTCAGAGTGCAGGCGTTGAAAAGGGGCGAACAGCTTGTCGGCATATTTCATGTTGAAACCGGCCCCATTGTCGGTAATAAAAAATATTTTCTGTTCTTCTTGCTTTATATAACTAAATTCAATTTTTGGGTTTTCTGCTCCAGCAGTATATTTCCAGGCATTTTCAAGCAGGTTTTCGATTGCAATTTTTAACAGAGCGGTATCTCCTTCCACTACCTGTTCCGGAGATATTTTAAAATCAACTGAACGTTCAGGGTCTCTTTCCTGCAAAGTCTTGCATTTAATTGAAATCAAAACACTGAGTTCTACGGGTTCTAAGTTTAGTTCTTGCCTGCTAACCCGGGATAATTTCAATAGATCTTCAATCAATTCTTTCATATTATCAGTGGACAGGCAGATCCTTTTAAGGTAGTCTTTTCCTTTTTGGTCTAATATTTCGCTGTATTCATCCAGGACAATACGGCTGAAGCCCTCAATTCGCCGCAGGGGAGCACGGAGGTCATGCGATACGGAATAAGTAAATGCATCGAGTTCTTTATTGACATTTTCCAGTTCCCTGGTCCGCTCTTCCACTTTTTTTTCCAAATCGACATTTAACCTTTTCAGTTGTTCTTCTATTTCTTTTAACTTGCTGATATCTCTAACCCATTCGATAAAATACTCAACCTCACCGTTTTCGTCCAACAAAGGAATAACTCTTAAATCTATCCAGTAGTTGTTGCTGATTTCGTATTCGGCCTGGAATGGTTTTTTTGTTTTTAGAACCCCAACTGCCCGGCAATCAGGGCAGATTTGCTCATAATCGCGGTACGTTTTGTAGCATTTGGTGTTGAGCACTTGTTTTTCCGGAGAAACAGCGCCAAAGCCATTCCAGTTACTATAAATAATATTCATTTCCGGGTCTTGGATTGAAACCATGTCGGGGATTACCTTTAACATCCGGTGAAAACGTTTTTCATTTTCGATTATGTTAATTTCAGCCTTTTTAAGCTCGGTATTGTCGATACCTAAAGCGATACTGCCCTGAACTTCACCGTTTTTTAGAACGCAGTTGGAATACCAGCAAATAATCCGTTCGTCACCGTTTTTGGTTTTTATAACAGTTTCGTAGTTGTCGACCCGCTCCTGTTTCTCTAAAATATACATGGCTTTTTCCATGACTTTGCCCCGGTAATCGGGATCAGGGTATAACCACTCCCAGACTTGATCGTGGCCAAGGACCTCGCTATGATGATAGCCGCTGATATTTTCGGCAGCCCTGTTCCAGAAAGTGACATTCCCTTGATAATCAAGGGTATTGATCCAAATAGCAGCGGTATACATCATTTCCTTCTGGAAGTTCAAAGCGGAGCTTAATTTGTCCCGTTCGGTGTTTAGTTCGTACTTAACTTTTTCAAGGTCTCCCAGAGATTTCTTTAATTTTACGTTGCTGTAGCCTTGAGTAGAAATTAGGAAAGCAAGGTTAACGCAAAACTGCATGCCCTGCATTACTTTTTCTTTCGTGAAATGGGGCACTTTTTTTAATGCGGCAATATACTCATCTTCGTTAAAATTGTAAGCCATGGCCTGGTCCTTAAAAACCTCGTAATCAATAGCCTCGTCTTCGAAAAAAAGCTGGCCCATGTATATATTGCCCAGGTAGTTTTGATCTACAACTATTGGGGTTGCAATGTCCCACATTTTATTTTTGCACCGGTAAACTTTAAATTCTCCCGGGGTGATATCTTTAGTCAGCTGCAGGTCGCTTTCCAGGCAATTTTTTGCGCTTTCCGGGTGGGCCCGGTGAAATTTTGAGCAGATTTCCTGCCAGCCTACCGCTGCCAATATTTTACCGTTTAAATCTACTATGGTTGCCGGCAAGCCGGTAAGGGCATGAAAATCATCCATCAAGGCCTGGAGCCGCGTGATATCAATTAGTTCTTCCAGGTTTATGCCACCTGAGTTCCGGGTAGAGTTATGCTTTATTTCTCTCTCGTAGCCCATTTATGCACCAGCTTCTTGAAAGTATTTTTAATATACTCGGCTGAGCAGTAATTATCATGGTTATTTTAACCTGGTAATTAATTTCTTCAGTTAATTGATAGTTCCTGCTGCAGAGGAAATAGGAATAATTATTAACCGGCAGGAGAAGTTTGAACCAGTTTTAAGCTGTAATAATTATAGCCCTGTGTGAAAAGTGCAACCGGCCGGCTCTACCTTTGGCAGGGGTGTCCTGGCTAACCTTTCCGGGGCCAGGATCCGCAAAGCGGAGGGCCTGATTTTAATTTCCGCAGAAGAAATATTTACAATATCACCGTCTATATGAGCCGGGATATCCTGTGGAACCTCTAAATATATTTTGCGCCCTCTTTGTTCCAGCACGGCGCCACTTTTATAGTGCTGCCTGAAAATGACCCGGAATCCCAGGTTGAACAGTTCAGGAATGCTGCGTCTTCTGAATAAAAGCAGATCCAGGTGCCCATCGTCAATTGAAGCCCGGGGTGCGATACAAAGCTTGCCCCCGTAAAAAGAGCCGTTGGCAACCAGGGCTACAACAGTGTGCCTGTCTTCAAAATATAAGTTGTCACACCTTGCCTTACAATAGAAACGCTTTAGTTCTGCCAGCTGGTCGATAAAGGCGAGCAGGTAAGGGAAATAACCGTTGAAACGGTCGTATTTTGTATTGGCCGCAGCTGCTACTGCTGCATCAAAGCCAAACCCGACAACATTTAAAAAGTAGTCATCGCTGATCAGGCCTAAGTCAACAGGCTGCGGCTTCCAGGTGGAGAGCCCTTTCAGAGCCCTGCTCCAGTGAAGGGGAATACCGCAGGAACGCACAAAACCGTTACCGGTTCCCGCAGGGATTACCCCGAGAATAGTTCTGCTTAAGTCCAACCCATTTACAACTTCTCTTAATGTGCCGTCACCGCCCACGGCAACGATTAGTTCTGCCCCTTCGCTGACAGCATGGGCAGCAAGCCCGGTTCCTCCACCTGCTTTTTCGGTGAAATAAGCCCGGTATTGCTGCCCGCTTTTTTTTAGTGCAGATTCAATTTTAAGCCAGATCCGTCCTGCTTTACCGCTTCCGGCGACAGGGTTAATCACAAATGCAGTACGTTGTGGAATTTTAATTATAAGCCTCGCCACCAGGTTTATAAGTTTTTCTGTCGGCTGAGCAGTAATGGTTTTCTTAAATTACTGCTCATTTTCTTTGTCTTGTTCAGCTTTCTCCTGCATTGTTTTTGCTATTGCTGCCGGGTCCGGCAGGAGGTGTCTTAATTCAATTGGCAGCGGAAAGGCAATCATGTTGCCCTGTTGAGAGGCTATTTCAGGCAAAGTCCGCAGCAAACGAACATAAAAACTGCCTTCCTGGCCGCTCAAAGTTTTTGCTGCCTCGGCAATTCTGCCCGCAGCCTCTCTTTCCCCGTCAGCCTGGACGATGACAGCTCGCCTTTCCCTTTCAGCTGTAGCCTGCCTGGAAATGGCCTTTTGCAGTGCTTCAGGGATAACTACATCTTTAATTTCCACAGCGGTAACCTTGATTCCCCAGGGGTCGGTAGCTTCATCAAGAATACTCTGGATCTTGGCGTTAAGCTTATCTCGTTCTGATAGCAGTTCATCGAGATCAGCCTGTCCGGCAACACTGCGCAGGGTAGTTTGCGATAGCTGTGCCGTAGCCATGCGGAAATCTTCAACATTGTTTACAGCATTGTTAGGATCGACTACCCGGTAATAAACTACTGCGTTAACGCTGGTTGTTACGTTGTCGCGGGTGATTACTTCCTGGCTTGGCACGTCGAGGGTGACAATCCGCAAAGAAACACGGACAATCTTATCAACAACGGGAATGATCAAGACAAAACCGGGTCCTTTTTCGCCGATCAGCCGGCCCAGACGGAATACTACCAGCCTTTCGTATTCCCGGACGATTTTGATCGCCGACGTGAGGAACAAAAAGATAATAATTAGAATAGGAACTACCAAACCGATTTCACCAATGATTTCGAAAATCATAATCAAGCCTCCTCAAATTTTGTTGTACCTGTTTCTATAAAACCCGTAAATACTTGTTAACGGTAGGTTTGCTTGCTTTCAATTTAGTTATTTTTGGGTCTAACCCATAGCTTAAGCGTTTCCGCACGGACTACTTCAACTTCGGTTCCCTTAGCGATAGTTGTGCCATCTTCACTCCGGGCTCTCCACAATTCGCCCCTGGCTTTAACCATCCCTTCAGGGTTGATCTCTTCTGTAACGACCCCGTCTTTAGGGGGGTTAAAATAAGTGCTGCCCCCCTGGAATTGCCGCCTGGAATGCACTATTCTTTGCACCACCACAATAATTATCAGCAATAGCCCGATTACTGTGCCGGCAACGGTGATCAGGAAAGTTTGGTACCAATCCGGGGCCATTAATGGTTCCATTGGCAGCAAAACAGCCCCGGCAGCAAGTGATGCCGCACCGCCGATACCTAAAATACCGAAACCGGAAGTAAATATTTCTGCGGCTATTAATCCGATCCCAAGTAAAATCAACACTATACCGGCAGTACTGGTATCAAACAAGCCCAACCCGTAAATCCCGAGTATGAGAAGAATTGCTCCCCCAACTTCGGGAACAAGAGTGCCCGGGGCGCTCAAGCCCATGTATATACCAATGAATCCAATCGTTAACAGCAGAAACGCAATCTGGGGATCGCTGACCCAGTTTTGCAGTCTTTCACTGAGGCTCATATCGTCCTGGATTATCTCAGCACCTTCTGTGTTTAATTCGTAGGTAACACCCATTTTTTCAATTTCAGTCCCGTCCAGCTGTTCCAGGAGGTCCGGAAGATTATAGGCTAAATACTCTATCATTCTTTCTTCATAGGCCTCGCGGGCATCAAGGGTTAAGTTTTCGGTAACAAATTTTTCGGCCAAATCTTCCGGGCGCCCGGTTTCCCTGGCCATACTGCGTAAGTGGGCTGCGTAAAACTGGGTGGTTTTCTCATCAGTCTCCTGGGTGCCTTCCGGCGAAATGGCTACAGGCTGTGCCGCTCCAACTGAAGTGCCCGGAGCCATGGCGGCAATATCCGATGAAAGCAGAATAAAAGCTCCGGCTGAACCGGCAATGGCCCCGGAAGGAGCAACTAAAACAGCAACCGGTATCTCTGCGTTTAAAAACAACTCGTTCATCTTAAGAGTAGCATCCACCAGGCCACCGGGAGTGTTTAGTTGTAATACAAATAGCTGGGCTTC
>PUKR01000191.1 GCA_003552365.1 Syntrophomonadaceae bacterium | reverse complement strand
GAAGGGGGAGTATATTTTAAAGCATTATTTAATAGATTAGTAAAAACGCGCATGACTTTGTCCCTGTCCACACTTACCAAAGGGAATTTCTCGGGGATATCTAGATCAATGCGGGGCAAATCAACGCTTAATTTTTGTTTAGCTTGTTCTACTGCCTCTATGGCTAAATTTCTGACGTTCGCTTCGTCTTTCTGCCAGTCAACCCTGTTTGAGTCCATTTGAGACAGTACCAGTAAATCCTTTACCATGCTAACCATTCGCTCGGTTTCCTTAGAAAGGACCTTGAGGAAACGGTTTCTAACTTCTTCGTCCTCCGCGGCACCATCCAGCAGAGTTTCTACATAACTTTTAACAGTAGCCAGTGGTGTTCTGAGTTCATGTGATACATCGGCCACAAATTCTTCCTGGCGCCTGGTCAGTTCTCTTTCCCTGGTAACATCATGAAGGACGATCAGCGTTCCATCAAGCTTACCTTTGTCAACCTTAAATGGGGCAATTTTAACCTGCATGGTATATTCAGGGTCATGGCTTGAAATCTCCGCAGTCATCGGTTTTTGATTTCGGACAAACTGGCGGGTAGCTTCGGCGCCGATTAAACTTCTAAGCAGGTTAAAACCAGACCTGTTTAAGACGGGAATCCTTAACTTTAAATTTTTAATCAACTTTCGGGCCGAAGGGTTCATTTGAATTAAGTGTCCCTTGCCATTTAAGGCAACGATGCCTTCGCTCATATTATTAATAATCGCCTCAACCTTACTTTTTTCCAGTGACATTTCATCAATAGTATAGCTCAACCTCTGGGCCAGGTAATTAAATGTTTCCCCGAGGCGACCAATTTCATCAGAAGCCTGTACATTAATCTTCCTGTTAAAATCCCCCTGTGCCATCGAGTTGGCCTGGTTGGTAACTTCTTTGATAGGCACTGTGATTGTCCTGGTCAAAATTACTCCAAGGAAAAAACTAACCGCTAATACCAGGCCAACGCCGGTTAGCAATATTGTTTTAACTTCGCTAAGGGTATCGTCAACAGATTTCAACGACCCGCTTAAGTAAATTACACCCTGGGTATTTTGATCCTGTTGAATCGGGTAAGCCATGTAATAACGTCTTTCCTCTTTAATTGGATCGTAGCGGACATTGTCGCTTAAATGTCCCGCCATGGCCCGGGTTATTTCGTCCCTGAGCAAGCGTCTTCCAACAAGCGCCTGGCTGCCGGAAGTTTCAATAATTTGCGCATAGCTATCCAACACCTTGATTTCCATATCATGCAAGTCACCGAATTCCCGGGCCAGGCGAACAGTATCCTCAGCCCAATCTTCACTTTCACCGCCAAATCCGGGTTCCATAAAAGCAGAGAGCAACCGGGCCTGATTTTCAAGGCTCTCCTTGTAATTACGAAGGTAATACTGTTCCAGGGATTGGACCAGGTAAACGCTGATTAATTGCAGGGCAATAAGAATTAGCATCAAATATATGAAAATGATTTTCCATTGAAGACTATTAAATAACTTAACGCGGCCTAAAATAATAGCCGACACCCCTCTTAGTCTGGATATAGTCGGGTTTGGCCGGATCTTCTTCCAATTTTTCACGCAGCCTTCTTACCGTGACATCTACAGTTCTTTCGTCACCGATATAATCGTATCCCCACACCTGGTTTAATAGCTGCCCCCGACTGTAAACAAAACCAGGTTTTTTCATTAAATAAACCAGCAAGTTATATTCACGTAAAGTTAGCTCCACAGGTTTACCTAGATTATAAACCTGTACTTCATTTTGGTCTACAAGAATAGGCCCCTCTTCCAGCCTGCTGTCTTCCGCGGCTCCCATACCATCCTCTGCTTTAATGCGCCGGAGGAGCGCTTTTATGCGAGCGGTAACTTCGCGGGCGCTAAACGGCTTTGTCACATAATCATCAGCGCCCAATTCCAGCCCCAGGACTTTATCCATTTCCATTTCTTTTGCTGTTAACATGATAATTGGGATATCAAAGCTTGAGCGTATTTCACGGCAAACGGCAAAGCCATCCTTTTTAGGCAGCATAATATCCAGGACAATTAAATTTGGAGATTCAGTTTCCACTTTATTAAGGGCTTCTTCTCCATCAAATGCAGTAATAACATGATACCCTTCTTTTTCAAGGTTATATTGCAATATTTCAACAATTGGCCTTTCGTCATCAACTACCAGAATTTTTGTTGCCAATTAAAATCACCCCGTTTAACCAGTAGACATAATATTTCTATTGCCGGCTTTAAAACACCTGCATAACTATAAATTTGCTTCTGCCGGCAATTTTAGGCTTTGCTTTATAATAGCATGAGTTTTCATTCAAAGGTAGTCAGAGCTAAGATAAATAAGGTAAAATGGCCGCCAGAATTAAAAAAGCCTGCCAAGATCACGGGTAAAGCTTAGAAGAAGGCAAAGCAGGAGGGTAATATAAAAATTTGTTGTGTCTTCTCGGTCAAAATGCAGCACGGCTGAGGGGTTGCAAATTATTAAGGATTAAAAAATCGCAAAGGATCAACAGGTTGATGCTGGTAATAAGCGAGCCACTCGCCGGTACCATCATCACGTCTTACTTCGAAATGGAGGTGAGCCCCGGTGGTTCTTCCCGTAGAACCGACCCTGGCAATGATATCCCCCTGGGAAACCTTGTCTCCTTCAGAAACCAGGTTGGTTTCATTATGTAAATAAAGAGTCCAGTAGTTGCCATGATATATAATCAGGTAATTCCCCTGGGTCCTGCCAAACCCTGAAAACCAAACCACACCGCTATCGGCAGCCAAAACATTAGTGCCGGCGCTGGTGTCGATATCAATCCCTGTATGCCACGAGCTAAATCCCCTGCCGGGGGTAACTTCTCCACCACCCTGCACCGGCCAGATAAACCGGCCGCTGCCTTTGGCCGGTACCTGGGCTGTCCCGTACACCTCAACCTGGGTTACCGGTTCTTCAATAACTCTCTCTTTAAATCTTGTCCTTTCAATTTCTTCTCCATTTTCACGGATAACATGATAAGTAACTTCCTTTATTCCATGCTTCCCCGGTGTTTCAATTTTATTTTCAACTACCCACATCCTGTCATCTTCCAACCGTTCAACTTCATAGGGAACTTTTTTCATCACTTTAATTTCTTCAATAGTAGTTACATTGATCTCCACATATTCACTGAAAGTTTTCGGTCTATTCTCCGGCAGCAAATTATTACCAGGATCGTTTTCTGCAGCGGTTAAACCGGAAGCATCGAAACGGCTTATGTGACGGCTGGAAATAGCACCGCGGTTTGAATAGAAAGAGCCGTCGGCAGCCTTTCGATCCAGTTCTTCTTTTTGACTAAGCAGCTTTTCTATAACCTGGTCTGCATCCATTATTTCCCGGGCCTCAACTCTGCATGGGACTACTCCAAGGCTTTCGTTAATAAAGGCATTTAGCAGCTTTATTTCACTGGAAAGCTTAACTTCCCCGTCACTATCCTCCATGTTTTGACTAGCATTTGTGTCAAAATATGATTGCTTTAAAATAACCTGTATTCTTTTTAAATCATCTTTAGAAGCTACCGCCGCTAAGGGCTTGCCATTAACCGTAATCATATGAGCCTCGGTTTTAAAAGTAATTTCACCGCGAATTTGCTCCTGCACTTCGGTAGCGGCAATTTTACTGCCGGGGCTGTACTTCCTAAGCAGGGTTATAGTTTCAACAGGTTCCATTTCTAATCCATATATATCTGAACACTTGCCCGCTAACTCACAAAGAAAACCTTCAACATCTTCCGCTTGCTTAACTTTACCTATTGCACGGTCGTCTATATAAACAACATAGACAATCCCCTGCAAGATAATATGACCTCCGAGAAATAACAGAATAAAAAATGCGGAGGTTATTATAAAATGCCCCGGTTTTAGTGTTCCGGCACGTAAAAAAGACTCTGCCTTGCTTTTGAAAGAAGCAAACCTCTTTTTAAAAAATGGAAAAATTCCTGTAATTGTTTTTGCATAAAGTTTAGCAGCATAACCAATAAAAGATATCATTAGCCTTATCCTTCCTGCAGGGATAGAAACAACATACAGCTACACAAATTACCAGAGTGCAATAAATGGCTTTTTAGCAAGCTGCACAAAAATTAAAATAATATATTCGACAAATATCTCGGTATTCCTGCAAGCAGGAATTGCTATCCTTTTATACCCGGCTTAGCTACTATTTTTCTAACCGCTTGCTGATTTCCCGGGCCGCCAGGACCCCTGTAGCAGAAGCCTGGATTAAGCCCCTGGTGATCCCTGCTCCATCTCCGACGGCAAATAAATTATTTATCCCGGTTTCAAGCTTATGGGTCAAGCTTAAACGAAATGAATAAAATTTCACCTCTACCCCATACAAGAGGGTGTGCCTGGAATTAACCCCCGGGGCAAGTTTGTCCAGAGCTTCCAGCATCTCGATTATGGCCAACAGGTAACGATACGGCAAAACCAGGCTGAGATCTCCGGGAGTGGCCTCGGCTAAGGTAGGATGAACTAATCCTCTTTTAATTCGTTCAGGAGTAGAACGGCGCCCCATTAACAAGTCCCCCAGGCGCTGGATAATTACTCCATCGCCAAGCATGTTGGCGAGGCTGGCTATATAACGACCGTAACGAATCGGTTCGGTAAATGGTTCGGTAAATGTTTTGCTGACCAGCAAAGCAAAGTTGGTGTTATTAGTTTTCTTTTCAGAATAACTATGCCCGTTAACAGTCAATAACCCTTCGTTATTTTCTGTAACCACTACCCCATATGGATTCATGCAGAATGTGCGGATCCGGTCATCGAAATGCCTGGTAAAATATATTAATTTTGATTCATAAATTTTATCAGTTAAATTTTCCATAATTACGGCGGGAACTTCTACCCTGACTCCGATATCAACCGGGTTATTGGAACCCTTCAAACCCAAACGGCTGGCTTCACTAAAGATCCACTCGGCCCCAACCCGGCCGGGACCACAGATTACATAATCGGCAGCATAAAATTCTCCTGAAGTGAGTTTTACCCCTTTAATAATTTCTTCTTCACAGACCAGCTCTTCGACAGTTTTATTCATTAAGACATCGACCTGATCGAACAGCTCACTGTACATTTTTTCAAGAACCCTGTAGCAATTTTCAGTTCCTAGATGCCTGATTTTTGCCGGTATCAGGCTGAGGCCTGCAGCAGCGGATTGACGTTCCATATCTTTTATTGCCTCTATATCAGTTCCGTAAACTTCCTCAGAAGCCCCAAAAGAACGATAAGTGGCGTCAACTTCATTAATCAATTCCTCAATAAGAGCCTGGTCAACGTACTCATCTAAAAGCCCTCCAAATGCCGGAGTCAAAGTTAGTTTGCCATCACTGAAAGCTCCGGCGCCCCCCCAACCACAGGTTATCGCACAGGGATCGCAGCGGAGGCAGCGTCCGTATTCCTTCTGCGTTTTACATTTACGCTTTTCCAGGGGTGAACCTTTGTCGATAATCAACACATTAGCTTTACAATTTGTTTTTTTAAACTCCAGTGCAGCAAATATGCCGGCAGGGCCGGCACCGACAATTATGACATCATATTTTGACCTTGGCATGCCTGCCTTCACCCTTCCTGACTGGTTGGTTCGCGGGCAATATTGGCAAATTTCGTGTAACGATCAAGAAAGTATAATTCAATTAAGCCTGTGGGCCCATTGCGCTGCTTAGCAATACTGACCTCAGCTATATTGCCCTTATCTGATTCCCTGTTGTAATATGCCTCCCGGTATATAAACATAACCAGGTCGGCATTGGCCTCTATACCGCCCGACTCCATCAGGTCGCTGAGGATGGGCCGGCGGTCCGGCCTTTTTTCTACTGCCCTGCTGAGCTGGGAAAGTGCTAAAACGGGAATATTTAGCTCTTTAGCCAGAGCTTTCAGGGCTCGAGATATTTCGGAAAGCTCTTGCTGACGACTTTCAGCACGGCTGAAACCCCGCATTAATTGCAAGTAGTCGATAAAAATAGCATCCAACCCTTTTTCCGCTTTTAACCTGCGCGCCTTTGCTCTTAACTCCATCACGGAAAGCGAGGCAGTATCGTCAATAAAAAGGGGACACTCGCTTAAAGGTCCCACTGCCCTGGTTAGTTTATGCCACTCTTCCTGCGATAAATTACCCCTGCGCATATTTTGAGCATCAACCTGCGCTTCCGCGCACAATAAACGCTGGGCAAGCTGTTCTTTTGACATTTCCATGCTGAAAAAGGCAGTTGGGCGCTTCTCTCGGACAGCAATCTGTTGGGCCATATTTAGAGCAAGGGTGGTCTTCCCCATGCTTGGCCGGGCGGCAACAATGATCAAATCAGAATCCTGAAGTCCAAAACACATCCTGTCTAAATCAACAAAACCGGTGGGAAGACCGGTTACACCTTGTTTATCATCGTAAAGTTTTTCAATGCGATCAAAAGTCTGTACTAATACATCTTTCAGTGGAGCAAAGCCCTGCTGCTTGCCACGCCGCCCAATTTCAAAAATCATCTGCTCTGCTTCATCTAAAAATTCATCTACATTTTGAGGTGCTTCAAAGCTGCGGGTTACAATTCCCGTAGCAGCTTGAATTAATGATCGCAATATTGATTTTTCCCGGACAATACGCGAATGATACTGCACATTAGCAGCAGTGGGAACCGCGTTGGCCAGGGTAACCAGGTAAGAACGCCCGCCGACTTCTTCAAGGCACTGGTTACGCTGTAATTCTTCAGCCAGCGTAACCAAATCTACCGGTTCACCTTTTTCGCTGACCGATAGTATTCCGGAAAAAATTCTTTGGTGAGCGGTACTGTAAAAATCTTCTTCGGTGAGCACTTCAGCAGCAGCATATATAGCCTCTTTATCTATAATCATAGATCCGAGGACAGACTGCTCGGCATCTTTACTTTGTGGAGGAACCCTGTCACTTAAGACGACCATATGTGCCGCCTCCTTTCATGACAATAAAGGACTATTCTGCTTTTTCAACCCTCACCGAAACCTCTGCCTTTATTTCAGGGTGCAGTTTAACTGAAGCTGAATGAGTGCCTGTACTTTTAATCGGCTGGTCTGTGTCAATGTTCTTTTTATCTACGTTAAACCCTTTTTCTGAAAGCTTTTCCGCTATATCAGCTGGGGTTACAGATCCGAAAAGTCGGCCTTCCTCCCCGGCCGGCATATGGAAAACCAACTCCAATTTACTCAACTCTTCAGCCTGGGAACGCGCCTGCTCTTCCAGCTGCCGGTTAATCATTTCTTGTTTTTCTCGACGTTTTTCCCACTCTTTAATCCTGGCAGGAGTTGCTTCTACGGCCAGGCCCCTGGGAAAAAGATGGTTTCTGGCATAGCCGGGAGCTACATCTTTAAGATCACCCTGTTCCCCAAGGTTTGGTACATCCTTTTGTAAAATAACTTGCATGAAAAGCTCACTCCTTTTCTGCTATTGGATCAACCTGTCATGATAATAATCTTTGGCGCCAGGACAGCTTTTCTCTTAAGTCCCCGATGAGCATTATTCCGTAAAATCCTGATTTAGACGAAAAACGGTGTCCGGAATTTTTATCCCGACACCGCCCCCGGTCGGCAATCTATAATTCCGTTTACTCTGAAGTAAAAGGAAGAAGCGCCATGATCCTGGCCCTTTTTATAGACCTCGTTAATTGCCGCTGATGTCTCGCGCAATTACCGGAGATTCTGCGCGGCAATATTTTACCTCTTTCAGTAACAAAGCGGTTTAATTTATCATACTGCTTATAATCTATATAATCAATTTTATCTACGCAAAAACTACAAATTTTTTTCTTGGGTTTTCTACCCCGATCACGTCTCATTTATAAGCCCTCCTTTCACTAAAAAGGAACATCATCTCCGCTCACTTCGTCTGCACTGTCATCAAAGTCATCCAGGTTCGGGCTGGCATCTTCTTCATTTTGAGCAGTTGTCCCATCAGAACTGCGGGGCCGATCCAGGAACTGCACATTTGATGCTACAATTTCAGCAGCCTTGCGCCTGATACCTTGCCGATCATCATAAGAGCGAATTTGCAGTCTTCCACTAACAGCCGCTAAGCTGCCTTTCTTTAAATAATTAGCACAGTTTTCCGCTAATTTACGCCAGGTTACAATGTCGATAAAATCAGTTTCCCTTTCACCCTGCTGGTTAGTAAAGGGTCGATCTACCGCTAAATTAAAGGATGCTACCGGAACACCGCT
>PUKR01000018.1 GCA_003552365.1 Syntrophomonadaceae bacterium | reverse complement strand
CTACTGCGATATGCGCCGTTTCGGGCGTCTTTGGCTGGTAGAAGATGAGCGCGAACTGCATGAAATAGTTTTAAGAAATATAGGCCCCGATATTTTTGACGATCTATGCTGCGATGAGTTCGTTAAGCTTTTGGCAAAGAGAAAGGGGGCAAAACTCAAACCGTTGCTTTTAGACCAGCGTTTTGCCGCCGGGATGGGAAATATTTATACCGATGAGTGTCTTTACCGATGCGGGCTTCATCCGGAACGCAGGGCAGCTGAATTAAACCGCTCGGAAGCGGAAGAACTATATCGCCAGATCAGGCAGGTATTAACCGACGGAATTAAGTACGGCGGGACTACATTCCGAGATTATCGCACCTCCAGCGGGGCCCTGGGTGATTTCCAGTCCCGTCTTAAAGTTTATGGACGCAAAGGTGAAACCTGCGCCTGCGGAACGCCGATTGAAAAAATTACCGTGGGGGGAAGGGGCACTTATTACTGCCCCCGCTGCCAGGAACCGCCGAAAAGTTAAGGTTAAAGAGAAAGGATTGATCGGGAGTTGATTATCGGCCTTACCGGGGGAATTGCTTCGGGTAAAAGCACAGTGGCAAGAATGCTTGAACAAAAAGGGGCCTACCTGCTCGATGCCGACCAGCTGGCCAGGGAAGCGGTCGAGCCGGACCAGCCGGCCTGGCAGGAGATAGTCAACTGGCTCGGCCCTTCAATCCTCCTTCCCGACCGCAACCTGGACCGGGCCAGGCTGGCCAACCTGGTATTTAACGACAAAGCCAAGCTTGAAAAGCTGAATAAGATTGTCCATCCCTGGGTCGGGAAGCGTTTTATCAGTTTATCGGAAGAAATCAGGGAGAAAGATCCCGGTGCCGTACTGGTATATGATATTCCCTTATTGCTTGAAGCCGGGATGCAGGAAACGGTCGACCTGGTTTTGCTGGTATATGTTCCCCGCGAAACCCAGATTTTAAGGCTTCAAGAAAGGGATAAGCTAAGCCGTAGCGAAGCGGAAAGCCGCTTAAAAGCCCAGATGCCTTTGGATGAAAAAAAGAAGTATGCCGATTTTATTATTGACAACCGGGGAATGCTTACTGAAACGGCCCGGCAGGTTGATCAGTTTTGGAACAACTTACAAAAAAGCAGTAAAGGAGAGTTAAAAAATGCACACAGCCACTTTAATCAGGGGGGACGGTATCGGTCCGGAGATTACCGAGGCCACCCTGGAAATAATTAAAGCAGCGGGAGTAAAAATTAAGTGGGAAGAAGTTACCGCCGGAGAGGGTGCGCTGGAAAAATACGGTACCCCCTTGCCGGATGAAGTAATCAGTTCACTTAAAAGCACCGGAGTGGGTCTAAAAGGACCCTTAACCACTCCTGTAGGATCCGGTTTTCGCAGCATCAATGTGGCCCTGCGCAAGGAACTTGATTTATATGCCAACCTGAGGCCGGCCAGGTCTTTTCCGGGCGTCAAGGCACTCTATGAAGGGATTGACCTGGTTGTGGTCAGGGAAAATACTGAAGATCTATATGCGGGAGTGGAGCATATGGTTGGGGACGATGCCGCGGAAAGTATTAAGATTATTACCCGCAAAGCATCGGAAAGAGTGGCTCGATTTGCTTTCGATTATGCCCAGAATGCCGGCCGAAAAAAGGTAACCGCCGTTCACAAGGCAAATATCCTTAAACTTTCAGACGGGCTTTTTTTAGAAGCAGTTCGCAAAGTGGCAGAAGACTATCCGCACCTGGAATTTGATGACTGCATTGTAGATAATATGGCCATGCAGCTGGTGCAAAAACCCTGGCAGTATGAAGTAATGGTTATGCCCAACCTGTACGGCGATATTTTATCCGACCTCTGTGCCGGCCTGGTCGGCGGGCTTGGCCTGGTTCCGGGGGCGAATATCGGTGACGAATCTGCACTCTTTGAACCGGTGCACGGCAGCGCCCCGAAATATGCCGGTCAAAACCGGGTTAACCCCACTGCCATGATTATGGCTGCTGTTTTGATGCTGGGCTACCTGGGTGAAAACGAAGCTGCCAACAAAATTGAAAGAAACCTGGCCGCCCTGCTTGAAGATGGTGAATACGTAACCCCTGATCTGGGCGGAACTACCGGAACCAGGGAAATGGCCCTGGCCCTGGCGGAAGCGGTAAGCCTGAGTTAGAAAGACCATAAGGGGTTTTCTTTTATTTTCTAAGAAAGAATGATAAATTAAATTGTGCTGCCGGGAAGGTGGGTTCTAAAATATGCAGGTGGGAGCCATTTCTTTTTCAAATTTACGCATGGACAGCATAGAGCATTACCGCACCGATCTGCTTTCCATGCTTGAAAAAAATAAGCCTAAAGTTGCCGTCCTCCCTGCTTACAGCGCCCTTTACCTGGGTTTGGGGACCGGTGCACTCAAGCAGGGCAATAATTTTTTTGACACCTTAAGCATATATTTATCTGATCCCGGCACCTGGGACGAAGAGTTTTTAGACCTGCACGCCTCCACAGCAAAGTACTCAGGTATTTATTTAGCTGCCGGGACGGTAGCGGAAAGATATGAACAAAAGGGCGGAAAAGATTTATATCACACTGCTTACTGCTTTAACCCGGAAGGGCAGTTTTGCGGCAAACAGAGGCAAACCCACCTGACCCGGACAGAAAGGGAACTCGGTTTCGGCAGGGGCGAAGAACTTGAAATTTTTAAACTGGGCAGCTTCAAAACCGGTTTGATTATCGGTAATGACGCACGCCACCCGGAAGTGGGCCGCATGTTAGCCCTCTTGGGAGCAGATTTAGCTTTATGCAGCAGCGCCATTGAAGCGGGTTTTAACTGCTATGAGCAGGCAGCGGGTATCTGGGCCCAGGTTCAGCAAAACCAGTTTTGGGCAGTGGAAGCCCAGTTAAACGGGAATCTAGCCGGCACTGCTTTTGGGGCCGGTTCTGCGGTTATGGGACCCTGTGAAATAACCCCCGGGAAAAGCGGCTACCTGGCCCGCGGATATCCAGATTCTTCCCTGGTTGTAGCTGAGCTGGACGAAGATGCCCGGCGGGGTATAAAAAGGAAGTATCCCCTGCTTTCGATGCTTAATCCGCAGGCATACAAGGAATTGTTGCCGGAAAGAGATTATTATGCCAGGTTTATTTAATATCAACCGGGCATATATTGCAGAAGTGGTGTCGTCAGACTCAAAAATCCGCTTTTATAAAAAGTCTGGCATGAATTTGCCTGCAGTATGCTTACTAAGCTAACTCTTTGTAGCTGCCAACTATTAGTTTGTGGTGCATAATTTTATATAATGCTTTCCTTTAAGTTTTATTTTTTTAACCGGGAAGGTGTAAAAGCTTTGGCTTTAGACGGATGGAAGGAAAAACTGTTTCAGCGCTACCTGTTTTGGAAATGCCGGCCCGCCCGGCTCCAAAAATACCTGGAATCAGTGCTGCCGAAACCGGAGCAACCGGGGCCTGTTGATCAAAAAAAAATCAGGGTGGCCGCTTTACAGGTGGAGTTTAAACTGTTTAAATCACCCTTTGCCTGCATAGATGAAATCCACCGGCGGGTTTTGGAAGCAAAGGAGGCAGGGGCCAGGCTGGTAGTTTTCCCGGAATATAACAACCTGCCCCTTTTGGGAATGTTACCGGGGATAGAAAAACTTGGTGAGCAGAAAGAAGAAGAAAAAAATATAACTGCAGCAGAAAAAAATGAAAAACCTGAGCCGGGAATGGCGGACGTCTTTGCTTTTATGAGCCCCATTACCACTTCGTTCGTCCATACTGTATTTTCCAACCTTGCTTCTGCTTACGGTCTTTATATCATGGCCGGCAGCTACGCATTTTTGGATAGTGGGAACCTGGTTAACCGCTCTTATTTGTACAACCCTGAAGGGAAATTGGCCGGAAGTCAGGATAAGGTGCACCTTTTGCCGGTAGAAGAAGAGTGGAGCTTAAAAAGAGGGAGCCGGTTTTCCGTAATCGACACAAGCCTGGGTAAACTGGCCCTGCCCGTGTGTATGGATGCCACCTATTTTGAAACCTCTCGTCTCCTGGAACTGGCAGCGGCAGAAATTGTCCTTTTGCCGATAGCCAATCTTGAACCCTATAATTACTGGCTTGCCTTACGCGGATTGTGGCCGCGGGTGCAGGAAAGCCCGCTTTACGGGGTGAAAAGCGCGCTCGTTGGCAATGTGGCCGGGTTTACTTTTACCGGCCGGGCGGGAATTTTTGCTCCTATTGAACTCACTGCCAAACGCGACGGGATTATGGCTGAAGTTGAAACTTACGACCGGGAAGCGATGGCAATAGCCGATCTTGACCTGCAAGCTTTACGCAGGCTTAGGCAAAATCACCCCTGGCGAGACCATAACCACAGGCTTTATCAACGCTACTTCCCTGGTATTTACAAAGAAATCATGGAGGATAACCTCTAACTCTAAACCCTTTTACCGGAGAGCCAGGGTTGTGTTGAATTGATACTATTCTTTTTTGAAGTCGGCCACTGCTCCGCCGGTAACTTTCTCAAGGTTTTCAAAAGAAATCGGTAACAGCGAATGGGAAGTGCCGGCGGAGGTATAAACTACTTCGAAACGCTGCATCGATTCATCGAGGAAAATGGGCACGTCTTCATTAATATCAAATGGGCACACCCCGCCAACCCGGTAACCGGTCACCTGCTCCACTTCATCAGGCTTGGCAATTTTTGCCTTGCCACCGCCAAGTAAAGCCTTGACTTTTTTATCATCTATCTTGATATCTCCGGCGGCAACGAAAAGGCCGTATTTGCCACCGGAACGAAAAAGGATTGATTTGGCAATTTGGCCTAACTCTACGTTCAGCGCCTCTGCAGCTTCGGCGGAAGTTTTTGTTGTTTTTTCATGCTCTTTAGGATCCAGGTCAAGGTTGAATTTTTGTAAAAACCTCCGCGCCCTTTCTAAGTCAGGATTTTCGGCCATAATTATTCACCTCATCTGTAGAATATTTTTGACCGGAGATTAAACAGGCAGCTGGTTGCTTTATTTAACAGGCCCTAAATTCCGGTTTATGACTGTTTCAGTTTACTTCTCCCGCTGGTAAGCTTGCACTTCTTTCTCCGGGTAGCGGGAAAAAACAACGACCCCTACCAGGATAAAACAGGCTGAGACCGGGCCGGTTAGCTGGATGCCGAGTGGTTGAGCGGCAGTGCTGCCGAAAAGCTCCAGCAAGGTACCGGTGATAACGGTGGAAAGCCCCAGGGCCAGCTTCAGGATAAAGCCCTGGGCCCCAAAGTACATCGCTTCCCGCCTCTGGCCGGACAACTTTTCTTCGAGGTCTGAAACAGCTGCCACGATGGCATCGGGGACAATAAAGATTACGGCTAAAGGCAGGCCGCTTAAAGCCATCAGGATGTAACCGAAAATTTCCGGATTAAGGCCAAAAACAGGCCGGCCAAGGAAATAGTACAGGGGCAGTAAGACCATAAAAGCAACCAGGGCGAACATCATGACTGCTTTTAACCCGGTCCGCTTGGAAAGAATGTTTACCAGCGGGAAAAAGAGCAGCGCAACGCCGAAAGCAAGGCCGAAATAAATTGAGGTATCATCTTCGGTCCCACCTAAAAGCACCGTTACATAAAGCGGCAAATTGAGGGTGATAATATTAAAACCAAGCCAGAAGGTAACGTTGCCGATTAAGTAGATTACGAAAGCATGGTTTTTAAAAGTGGTTTTAATCGCTTCAACCAGCCCGAGGGTCGCCGGTTTTGCTTCAGCGTAATCTCTTTCCTTCACCGCCAGGGGGAGGTATAGCAAAACCAGGCCGGCCGCAGCCATTGCCCAGACCATCCCGTGAAATCCGAGGCGACCGATTAACATCCCTGAGCCGATCAGGGCCGCCCCGACGCCGAGCAGCATAAACACTGCCCTAAAGGTGGCCAGGTCAACCCGGTCCCTGGTGCTGCGGGCCAGTTCCGGCAAGAGAGCCAGGTAAGGGCAGACATAGCCGGTAAACAGTGTAAAATACAGGGCAAGCATAATAGCCAGATAAAAACTGTTCAGGGCCGAAGTTTCGGCAACCGGCGGATAAAAAAGAAGGATAAAAATTAGGCAGTAAGCGATGCCGCTGAAAAGCATAAAAGGCATCCGCCGGCCCAGGCGCCCCCGGTGGTTATCGGACCAGCGGGCAATCACCGGGTCGGCCAGGGCATCGATAGACCGCCCGAGAAACATAATAATGCCGAAAGCAAAGGGGGGCATCAAGGCCTCAACCCCATCTAAGGGGCTGGTGATGTAGTAATAAAAAAGCCAGGTGATCAAGACCCGGTCGATCAGGCTAAACCCTCCCGATCCGGCTCCGTACAAAATTTTGCCCCAAAGCGGCAGCTGCTTTACCAGGGAATTACTCATTATTACCTTCTTTCTATAAACTGAGGTGGTTTTCCTTATTAAATAACCTGGTTAGTTTCCGAGCATTTGTTATCTCTTTCTGCTTTACTCAAAGCATAGGCCAGGAATCCGGCAGCGGAAGCAAAAGCCGCACCGGTAGAAACCAGGCCGGTTTCAGGATTTATGCTTTCACAAAAGAAACCGTTATCCATTTCCGCCCGTTTTAAAAAGTCAGTTGCCCCGGCATTGCAGGCCAGTAAATCGTTACAAGCTGCCAGCGGCCAGGGGTTTTCAGCATGCCTGGAGCCCGCTTCTTCAAAATTGGCGCCCTGGAAAAAATATTTATTGTTTGAAGATCGGATCCAGTGAACTGTGTTTTTAAACACAGTGTCCTCAAAAGAGCAAAAACCATAATGCACCAGCAGCTGTAAACTGCCCGGGGGGTTGTCGTAGAGGGTGAATTTCCCTTTTCCGTCCACAGCCCAGGCAAACATTGTTCCAAAAGGACCTTTAACTATGCAGTGATCATAGATGGCCTGGAGGAGTTCCTTGGCTAAGATAGCAAAATCGCCCTTGTGAGACCAGAGTTCCCTGGCCTGCAGCGAAGCCAAAAAGTAAAAAGAACGCTGCAGGAGTGCATTGTCATAGGTCAGGTAGGGGTAGGAAACCGGATCGTCTGAAGGATCAAGAAAAGTGCTGTAAAGTCCGGAATGCGGGTCAAAGTGTTCAAAAGCCTTGTTCACCAGGGTATAAAGGCCCTTATATATTTCCGGCTCATCAACAATTGACTCATCACCGCTGTGGTTAAGGTAATGTTCAAGTGCCAGGAAAAAAGCGGCAAGCTGGTCCAGCTCAAAGCCGGGATAAAGTACAGCTCCGTTAATATAGTGGGCATGATCCCCGGCATTTTTTAAATGCCGGCTGAATACTGTAAGCAAAAGTTCGCGGGCTGTTTTTTGATCTGTCATAACTATTGCCGGAAAACTCCACAGCAGGCTGTCCCTGCTCCAAAAGGCCGAACTGACGTAATAACGGGGGCTGCGGGAAGTTAGGGGGACTAATTGTTCAGTATCCAGGGAGCGGGCCAGGGAGTAGAAATAGCAGAAAAACAGGTTCCGGTTAAGAAGTTCGTCCAGGCCGGGCAGATCAAAAGCGATCTGCCTGCTTTTCAGCCACTGCCGGCTGGCTTCTTTTAAGTTCTCGTAACCATGGCGCCGCAAATCGATACAGGTGGTTCCTGCTCCGTCGGCTTCCAGGTTGAAAGCGGCATATAGAATAATTTCAAGAGTTTTGCCCGGTTCTATCCTGGCGCTCCTGGCCGTCATAAAAGAGTATTTATCTTCATCAATAACCCAACCGGCAGAGGGCTCTACAGCAAGAGCCATGGAAGCCAGGGGTAATCCCGCAGCCGCTTCCAGGATCAGGCTGTCCGTCCACTGATCAAAGCTGATTTTTCTGTTGCCGTTTACGGGTCGGCGGTTGAATATGACGTAGTTAAAGGCAGACCAGCAGCCCTGCCATCCAGTTTTGATATTAAGAGTTTCATCACTGTTATTGGTAAAGCAAAGCCGGTAGCAGAAACCCTTAAAGCCCGGAGGGGCGATAATTTCTCCTTTAAAGGCCCAACCACTTCGATGCTCCATGCTAAAGGAGGGAAGCCAGTTCAGCTGGTAACTCCACCCCATGGCAAATTCTTTATCATCTATTGATACCGGCTTGCCTTCCACTTCCAGGAAAGGTGATAGAAGAGGCTTTTTGTCTTCACCGGAAAACTCTAGAAGACCCCTCTGATCCAGCCGCAGGATATTAGTTAGTCTTATGCCGCCTGTGGGATCTATGTGGGGAAGTGAAACATATTCATTGCCGGTCAGGGTAAGATTTTCAAAAGAGGTTATTTCTTCAGGGAAAGTCATCAGAGCCTTTGG
>PUKR01000233.1 GCA_003552365.1 Syntrophomonadaceae bacterium | reverse complement strand
TCAATCGCTGAGCAGGCATCGTCAAACCAGTTTATTCCTAAAAAACTGGTTAATACTATCATCAACCAGATGCAAAAAGGATTAACTTAATTTAGGATTACCGGGTATCAATCGAATAATATTTTAGTTACATACTTCAGGTTATTAAATTCCGGTTTTCTTGGATTTTCTAAGGCCTTTGGGGTGCTTTAAAGAAACTCAAAGGCCTTACGCATATTTTTTTGGATCATCAATTCAATTTATTATGATAAAGCTCGGGGGTAATTAAGCAAATATGGTGTAAAATTATTGTAGATTTTTAATGGATTTTATTAAAGATCTGGAAAGTAAAATTTCATCGTTAAGCGGAACAATTCTTGCGCTAATGCTGCCTCTGTGTGTATAATATCCCGTACCAAAAAATTCCCTTCTCTATTACCTGGGGACATAGCTCAGGGGGAGAGCGCTTGATTCACATTCAAGAGGCCGCAGGTTCAAAACCTGCTGTCCCCACCACCGTAAATAAAGGGTTTTAGGCTGTAAAGAAAGTCTTTCTCACAGCTTAAAACCTTTTTTAATTTTCCTTGATTGAACCGGGTAATGATATATCAACCGGTGCCGGTTCAGCGCCGGCCGTTCCGTTCCACGTGCCGAAACGGTCAAAATATACTTCCCCTGTTTTTACTGCTTTGCCATGGCCGCTGCCAAATCCTGAAATTAAATTAAACCAGCCTGATCAGAAATTCGGGGCATTCATTGGAACAATAACCGCAGAGGATGCACTTGTCTCGATCTACCTTTGCTTTCTCTTCTTCCAGGTAGAGGGCGTCGTTAGGACAGGCTTCAACACATCTTTCACAGCCGGTGCACAGCCTTTCCAATATGAAAAGCTTCTTATTTTTGATATTTATTTCAGCAGGTACGCTATCTGTTTCCGGTGATTTGAGTCCGAATTGCTTCAGGTTTTGCAGCAATTCTTTTTCAGAGACAATGCCTACCGATACCGAGTTGATTCCTTCCAATCCGCGGGCCCATTCCAGCGCCTCATGATACTCGGAAACAAGATTTCCTCCGGCCAGCGCTTTCATCACGTAAAGCCCCTTGCCATGATCAGCCGCTTTTTTGATTGCTTCTACCATATCATCGGTGGATCCCCCTAAAATCCCCATCCCTTTTTTGTTGACAAGCACGTAGAGAATATCGACATCGTCACGTTCAGCCGCTGCTTTAACCACGTTAACATTATGGGTGGCAACTCCCACTGCCCGGATCACTTTTTGCTGTTTAAGATCCACCAGCCTCTGCAGGGCACCCTTTCTCTGTTCAAAGATCTCAATGGAAGGCCTCGCTCCATGCAGGTGATAAATATCGATGTAGTCGGTTTGCAGCTCATTCAATGATCTTTCCACTGAACTTGCCATGTCGTCGTATGTCTCCGCGGTAGATTTTGTGGCAATAACCAGGTTATCACGGTTGTCTTGCAAAGCCTTACCCATATAGGGCTGAGAACCGTATGATTCAGCAGTGTCAAAAAAGTTCACTCCCAGATTTACCGCTTTCCTGATTATCTTTACACATTCTGAATCTGGAAGATCTGCTTGCAAGGGACTCATGGGCAGCAGCCCCAGGCAAAATTCAGTAACCTCTATACCGGTCATGCCGAGTGTTTTGAAGGTTAACTTTGATCTCATCGGTAAACTCCTTTCCAGGTATTTATAGTTTAGAAAATGGATTATTCCTGGAGCAACAGATTAATCTTTAAATATTCGTTTTAAAAATTTTAATACCTGCTACCTTGATTTTATTTTGAACCGGGTACCTTTTCCTTAAATTGCATGAAATCCTGATAATCGGGTATAATAGCTGCGAAATCTATTATCATTCTCGGGATATTTTGCCGTTGAAAGGAGCTGGTTTATAAATTGAATGGCTTATTTATCATCGGGCTGCTTGTAGTCCTGGTCTTAAACTTGATATTTATCGCCTTTGCTATAATAGATATCATGCAGCGAAAAAATGTTAAGTACCTGCCCAAGATAGGGTGGATTTTGGTAATGGCCTTTATCTTGTTTGGTTCGGTAGTTTATCTTCTTATTGGACGGGGAAAGGACCTGCCTAATTGATTTGCAGGTTTGGCGAAAAGCATTTATGGATCAAGCTGAGAGTTATTCTTCCGGTATCTTTTAGAGGTAGGGGCAAAATAGTTCGTGCCCCAGACCCCGGCAAGAATGGCGGCGGTGCCGATCAAGTGGTACCAAAATACGGTTTCTCCCCGGAAAATCACACCTCCGGCGATTGCGATTACCGTAACCAGGTTGGCAAAAACAGACCCCTGGGTGGCGGTTATTTTGCTCAAAACGAAATTATACATAAAAAAAGCGCCTACCGATGAAAATACCCCTAAATAAAGGATCGCTGTCCAGACTTCCATTTTCTGCATCGGAGCGATAAATGCTTCCAGGCTGCCTGCTGCCAGGTGCTGTCCGATGGTTATAAGGTTAAAAACAACCGCACCGACAACCATCATGACCCAGGTTGTCCTCAGCGGGGGGTGGTTGAACGAAGCTTTGCGGGAAGCGATGTTGTAACCTGCCCCGGCCATAACAGCTACCATCAGGAAAAGAGTCCCGATGGGGTTAACTCCAATTATAGCCTGGGCATCCATGTAAACGATAAAAATTACCCCGCTTACCGAAGCAATAATAAAGATAAGCTGCGCCCGGTTGGGGTATTCTTTCAGGATCAGGGCGGCGAAGATGGCTACAAAGATAGGAATGACGGCAATCATCATTCCTGAATACGAAGCAGAAGTAAGCAAAATGCCGGTGGTTTCAGCAGAAAAATATAATATTGGCTGGAAGAGGGCCAGGGGAAAGAGGTACACGTAATCGGCGGGCGTGACTTTGATTTTGATAATTCCCATTACTCTTAACAAGGCCATAGCAAAAACCGCCATAGCAAAACGCAGGCCCAACAAATGAAAGGGCGGCAAATGATCAAGCGCCCCCCTGGTAAAGGTAAATGACATTCCCCAGGTCAAGGCTACGCCGATGCCTGCAATGTATGGTAAATAGCGGCTAAAGTTAGTCAATTCCTTCAACTCTCCTTTTAAAACTAACCCTTAATATACAGTAAAGAATAGCTTAGGAAAAGGGGTATAAAAACATTTCTCAGAAATTAACCGGGAACACTTGATTATTCCAGTAAAAACAGGATATTATTAAGATCAAGAGTAGTACATGCATCTGAGCTAAACTTCGCTTGTTAATGCAGTTTATTATATGCCCGGGCAGGCTTGATCACGCCCCGGGAGGTTTATAAACGGAGGGGTGCAAGAAATGCCTACTGGTAAAAGTGCAATTATTCTTTTCCTGGCAGGGTTTTTGTTGATTTCTGGTAGTGGTTGTAGTGAAACAGTGATTCAAGAAGAATTTTTTCAGTCTTACCGGGTCAGGCCGGATTCAACACTCGAAGTATATAATCCCAACGGTTCCGTTAAGGTGAGCGGCTGGGAGGGGGAAGAGATTGAAATATCTGCGGTTAAAGAAACAACCAGGGATCAGAGGACTTTGGACAGGGTCGATATATTCATCGACATAGATCAAGTGATCGCCATAGAAACGGTTCATCCGGCAGCCGGAGACCCCGAGGTTACCGTTAGTTATGAGATAAAAATACCTGAAAAAATGTCAGTTGGCAGGATAGAATGTTTGAACGGTGATATTGTCGTTGAAGATGTTTACGGCAACCCGGAACTTATTACCGGTAACGGGTCGGTGTCTGCCAGTAATATTTACGGAGTTGTCTCGGCGCGCAGCAGTAATGGTGATATTGATGTAAGCGGGGTAAAAGGATTGGCCGGTTTAAGGACCTCCAATGGTAGTATTGATGCCGAACTCCTTGATTTACAGAATGATTTGGAGATAATAACCAGCAATGGATCAATTACTTTGCTGGTAGAACCGGATTTATCAATTAACCTGGAAGCCAATACTTCAAACGGGACTGTCAATACTGGCAATCTCGATATTGAAGCAAGTATACATGAGCAAACTTCTGTTGCCGGCAAACTAAATGAAGGTGGATATACGATCAACATCTCTACATCCAACGGTTCAATTGACCTTGATTACTTGAGTTAATATTATTTCATCGTTCAGTAAATGAAGGTAATGGAATTTGTTTGTCGAAAAGGAAGTGTCCGGGACATATCAAACCGGGATCCCAGGGCAGTTTTGCAGCCGGTTCCCAGGGGAGTTGAGAGGAATTGAGAGCAAGGCGAATTTTTAAAATGTTGATTTTTTTCCTGGTTATAAGCTTACTGATTATTGCAGGGTGTGAAACGGATCCTGATACGGCTGTGGATCCAGACCCCGATGAAGAGGTTGAAGATGTGCCTGAGCCAGATCTCCCAGAAGGAGATCTGGATCCTGATGACACGGACCCTGCCGAGAGAGTAGAAGAGGAAGTAGACGAGCCATTAATGACCGGCGATTATTTTTGGCCATGGATCAGCCACAGCCAGCTTACCCTTTCCAGTGGTGAAGTGATTGACGGGCCTCATTTATTCGAATCCGATGCGGGATTTGTGGCGGAATTTACCAGGGAATATGAATATAGCGGCCGAATAGTCTGGCTGGTAGAAAACACAGATGTATTTACCATTGAATGGGTGACTCTCAACTTTGATGTAGAGTATTACGAGGATAATGAATGGGTATTTGATTTCCAGTTTAACCTTGAATTTGACGACCTTGAACCCGAGCCTGCTGATGAAGGCCTGCAGGAGTTTGAGCTGGATATTACAGAAGAACAGGAAGGGTTTAAGGTGGTTGTTGATAAAATTATCCTGGGCAAGGAAAAGGAGGGAAGCTTCACTACCGATCCCATAGATTTTGTAGCCCTGGAGATAGAAATGACTGTAGTCGATAAACCTTAAGCTGGGAGTGTTGTTAAATTGAACGCAATTGAGGAAACTGCTGTAAATACAATTCGTTTTTTGGCTGTTGATGCTGTTGAAAAAGCTAACTCCGGGCATCCCGGTTTGCCAATGGGAGGGGCGGCTGTAGGCTATACCCTTTGGAGCAGGTTTCTTAAACACTGTCCCGATTCTCCCGATTGGCCGGATCGGGATCGTTTCATTCTATCTGCCGGGCATGGCTCAATGCTCTTATATGCCCTGCTTCACCTGTTTGATTACGGCCTCTCTCTTGACGAGATCAAGAATTTCCGGCAGTGGGGCAGCCGTACCCCCGGTCATCCCGAATATAAGCATACTCCCGGGGTGGAAACAACTACCGGTCCCCTGGGGCAGGGGTTTGCCAACGCTGTGGGAATGGCAATGGCGGAGCGGCGATTAGCTGCTGAATTTAACAGGCCCGGGTTCCCGATTGTGGATCATCATACCTACGTTTATGCAAGTGACGGCTGTATGATGGAAGGGGTAGCTTCCGAGGCGGCATCACTGGCCGGCCACCACCGGTTGGGTAAACTGATTTGTTTTTATGATGACAACAAAATTACCATCGACGGCAAGACCGGTATCACTTTTACTGAAGATGTAGGAAAGCGATTTGAAGCTTACGGCTGGCAGGTATTAAAGGTTGAGCAGGGAAACAGCATAGAAGATTTGACGAAAGCAGTTAACGAAGCTAAAGAAGAAACAGAAAGGCCGAGCCTGATCATGGTTTGCACGGAAATTGGTTGCGGTTCCCCGGGCAAACAGGGTACTGCCGGGGCTCATGGTGCTCCCCTGGGTGCTGAAGAGGTAGTCGAGACCAAGAAAAATCTCGGCTGGCCCCTGGAACCCGACTTTTATGTCCCCGAAGAGGTCTACGAACATTTTGCCGGCCGCAAGCAGGAACTGAAGGCAAAAAAGGAACAATGGGACAAACTGTTCAGTGAGTACAGCAGCAAGCATCCTGGACTGGCTGAGAAATGGGATCAATGGTTTTCCGGCAAAGTGCCCGATCAGCTGTTGAATGACGGTCGGCTGTGGGATTTTGGCGATAAACCTGATGCTACACGCGGTTCTTCCGGAAAGGTGATGCAAGTCCTGGCTGAGCATTTGCCTAATTTAATTGGGGGTTCAGCAGATCTGGGCGCTTCCACCAAGACCTTCCTGAAAGAGAAAGAAGATTTCCAGCCGGACAACCGTAGAGGCAACAATATCCATTTTGGAGTGCGCGAACACGCTATGGCTGCAATCGTTTCCGGTATTATGCTGCATGGTGGTTTGCGGCCCTTTGGCTCAACTTTTTTGGTCTTTTTTGATTATATGAAACCGGCAGTTAGGTTGGCTGCCATGATGGGCTTGCCGGTGGTTTTGGTTTACACCCACGACAGCATTGCCGTTGGCGAGGACGGCCCTACTCACCAGCCGATAGAACATCTCTCCAACTTACGTTCCATCCCAAATATGCATGTGCTCAGGCCGGCTGACGGCAGGGAGACTGCCGCTTCCTGGCTCCATGCCATTCAGCGCCGTTGCGGTCCGACTGCCTTGATTTGTTCCCGCCAGAAACTACCGCAGTTAGATAATACCGGGGAAGACGCATTAAAGGGAGGTTACATCCTGGCCCGTGAGAACGGGAAAACTCCCGACCTGATCATAATTGCCAGTGGTTCTGAGCTGCACCTTGCCCTGCAGGCGCAAAAGGAACTGGAGGATAAGGGTTACAGCATCCGGGTGGTTAGCATGGTCAGCAGGGAACTCTTTTTAGCCCAGGATGAAGCGTACAGGGAAACAGTGCTTCCTTCATCTGTGGAGTGCAGGATGATTGTAGAGGCGGCACTGCCAATGGGATGGGAAGGTTTTACCGGATCAAAAGGTAAGGTAATCGGGCTCGATGACTTTGGGGCTTCTGCACCGGGACCGGAAATTATGGAAAAACGAGGGTTCAGTGTCGCTTCAATCGTCGGCAATGCTGAAACGATCTTGAAAAGATAATGTTTTGTTGCTTACCGGCCGTGCTGCATTTTGGGCTGGCGCCGCTCAATATTTTAATATAACTGCCTGGAAGCAAAAGGGAATAATGTTTTAAGGACATTTATTCCCCTCCTTTTACTCCTGTACTACGGGGCTTCTATAATAAGCGCAATCAATGCCGATAAATTAAATAACAGGACTTCTTGAAAGTGAACGGCACCTTGCCGCTACCCCGGCGGGTTAATTTTGGCAATTAACAGAAATATGGTAAAATCAAAAGTAAATTAAACCAAGCAGGTTAATAAGACAGGAGGTATGAATATGCCGGAAAAGAAGAGGCCGGGAGGAGAGCTTGCCAGCCGTCCCCTGCATTTTATATGGATTGCCGACTGCTCCGGTTCCATGGGGGTTGATGGTAAGATCCAGTCCTTGAACAACGCAATCCGGGAAGCTATTCCAGAAATGCGGGCTACCGCAGGCGAAAACCCCAATGCAAGGGTATTAATGAGAGCAATTAAATTTTCCAGCGGAGCCCAGTGGCATATATCACAGCCAACCCCGATCGAAGAATTCAAATGGGAAGATCTATCCGCCGGCGGAGTTACTGACATGGGTAAAGCTTTTAACCTGCTGGCGGAACAACTAAAAATTCCTCCCATGGAAGAACGGGCTTTGCCCCCGGTCCTGGTTCTGGTTTCAGACGGCCAACCCTCCGATGATTACGGCAGCGGCTTATTAAGAATTGAAGAGCTGCCCTGGGGTCAGAAAGCGGTTCGCCTGGCGATAGCGATCGGTGAAGACGCCGACCATGAAGTGCTGGAGAAGTTTATGGGCCGTTATGCTGCCGAGGTGGGCCCCCTGCAGGCCAACAACCCGGGTGAATTGAAAAATTTCGTGCGCTGGGTTTCGACGGAAGTGGTGAAATCTGCTTCTTCACCGCCCAGCGAGATCTTGGATGAAGATACCGGCAGAAAAAAGATTGCCACGAACATTCCAATTCCGTTACCTCCGGGCAAAGAAGAAGGTCCGGAGGCACCGGATGATGTTTGGTAAAAAGCCTTTGTGGGAAGTACTGGGCGAAAGTGTGCGCGGCTCTTCACACGCCCGGAAGGGAAAGGAAAACCAGGATGCAATTGCCTGGTTCCCCCGGCGAGGAGGTTCACGGTATGCAATCCTTTCCGTATCAGACGGACACGGCAGTGCGCCGCATTTCCGCAGCGATCAAGGTTCCAGGCTGGCTGTAGAAATAGCTATTATCGCTTTAAAGGAGTTTAGGGAGGCATACCGGCGGACAAGAAGCTTATCTTTAATTAAGAATGTAGCAGAGGAAAAGCTTCCCCAGCTACTTTGCAGGAATTGGCGGGAAGCGGTAAAAGGGCATTTACAGGAAAACCCGATCACGGACAAGGAATGGGCAC